>CALMND010000150.1 GCA_937868565.1 uncultured Bacteroidota bacterium
ATCCTGATAAAGGTCTAGTAATTGGGATGTGGATAAATTATTATTAATCGCCTTGGTTACTTCCAGAAGTGCATTCAGTTTTAAGTTCTGAATTAATCTTTTTCCTGATATTTTTGTACTTTCTCCCAAGGTTAAGTTAAAAAGACTACTTCTTTATCTTTTTTGGAGAAATCGGCAACAATTGTTTCCTGCAGCGTTGTGCTTAAAGTTAGGCCTACATAGTCGGCTTTAACCGGAAAACGGGTATGGCTTCTGTCAACCAAAACAACAGTATTGATTTTTTTTACTGGTTTATCCAAAAATAGTTTTACGGCGTACATCAAAGTCTTTCCGCTATTCAGGACGTCATCAACCAGAATTATAGTTTTATTTACAAAATCCTTTTCGTTAAAGTCAACTTCCGGCTCACCTTCCCATGGTTTATCCTTGTTTACAGATATTTTACCGAGTTTAATTTTTAACGAAGAAATGGTTTTTAATTTTTCACACAAATGTATGGCAACCTTGTAGCCATTGCCATTAATGCCTACTACAAATAGTTCTTTTTCAGAAAAATTATTTTCGTAGACTTCAAATGCCAAACGGTTTAGCTTCTGGTGTATATGAGTAGCGTCGAGTATTTTTACTTTTGTCATTATTTGTAATTTTTGACCAGATCTTTTAAGGTCTGTTTTACTTTTTCATTTGGTTCGCAAAGTGGCAAGCGCACATAAGCTTCACATTTATTTAACAAACTTAACGCGTATTTTATTCCTCCTGGGTTACCATCAGCAAATAACTGATCAGTTATATTCATTAAGCCGTAATGCAGTTTTTGCGCCTCATTAAATTTATATTTTAAACTCAGGCGAACCATTTCGCTATATGGTTTTGGGAAGGCATTTGCCACTACCGAAATAACGCCAACGCCACCCGCAGCAATAACGGGAAGTGTTAAATTATCGTCGCCGCTAATCACCATAAAGTCTTTCGGTTTATGATGTATAATTTTCATAATCTGTTCGATATTACCACTAGCTTCTTTCGTGGCAATAATATTTTTAAAATCTTTAGCAATACGAACTTGGGTTTCTGCTAACACATTGCTACCAGTTCTCCCAGGTACGTTGTATAATATAATGTCTTTCTTGGTAGACTTAGCAATGGCTTTGTAGTGTTGATAGTATCCTTCCTGATTTGGTTTATTGTAGTAAGGTGCCACGGAAAGTATGGCCTCAAAAGGTTTTAAATCCGTTTTGTCAATGGTTTGAATCACGTCAGCGGTATTGTTGCCTCCAATACCTAAAACTAAAGGAATTTTATTTCCATTAGCTTTAATGACCGTTTCTATAACCTGTTTTTTTTCTTCTTTGTTAAGAGTTACGCTTTCTCCAGTAGTGCCAAGTACCACTATGTATTCCACGTTGCCATCATGCAAATGTTTAACAATTCGCGTTAGGGCGGAGGTATCTATATGACCTTTTTTATCAAATGGAGTCACAATAGCGACTCCCGTTCCGATTAAATTTTTGTTGCGCATAGTTTAAATACTAAATATAAAGAAAATTGTTGAGTCAGTTTGATGACAAAAAGTACAAATTTTAAGCACTTTCGATTTTTAACATCTATTTTAAATTAAAGTACTCGGTTGCCATCAGAGCAATTTCGTTGCCATAGGCCAGACTAGCCGTAGCTGCCGGACTCGGGCTATTAATCACATGCATGGCGTTTCCATTTTTTTCAATTTTAAAATCGTCAAGCATTTCGCCTTCCGGACCAAGAGCCATGGCACGAATTCCGCATCGACTTGCCACGATGTCTTCCATTTGTAAACTAGGAATTAACTTACGTAAACGATTAAGGAAGTATGTTTTGCTGAAAGCACCTCTATATTCATCTAAACCAAACTTCCAGTGCTTGCCAAAAAATTTCCAGGTACCTTTGTAGCCGAATGCTTCGGCGGTGTCTTTTAAACTAAAAGAGGTTTTTGAATAACCTTCCCTATCAAACACAAATACAGCGTTGGGTCCGCACTCTGTTCCGCCTTTTATCATACGAGTAAAATGCACACCTAAGAAAGGAAACTTGGGGTTAGGAACCGGATATATTAGGTTCTTCACTTTGGACAGGCCTTTATCGGTTAAGTCGTAGTAATCTCCTCTGAATCCGACAATGGCTGAATCAGTAGTTGTCCCTTCTTTTTTAGTTACCCTGTCTGCTTGCAAGCCCGACGTGCTGATTATGTATTTTCCAATAAATTTGGAAGATTCTGTTATAACGGTTGTAGAACTTGCACTTTTGTCAAATCCTATTACTTTTTGAGACGTTAAAACTTTACTTCCGTTATTTTTTGCGTGAATCAATTCCACGTATTTGCGGGCAACATCCGTATAGTCAATAATTCCTGTGCAACCCACCCAAATTCCGGAGATACCCTGGCAATACGGTTCAATTTCCTTTATTCGTTTAGCATCAATTATTTCAAGATCTTCTACACCATTGGCTACGCCATTATTATAAACTTTGTTCATATGAGCCAATTCACTTTCGTCAGTAGCCACAATAATTTTGCCACAAATATCGTGTGGGATTTTGTACGTTTTAGCGAACTCGACCAGTTCCCGTCTTCCGGACACACAATTCTTTGCTTTGTAGGACCCAGGCTTGTAATAAATACCGCTATGAATAACACCGCTGTTATGGCCGGTTTGATGAGCTGCTACTTGCTTTTCTTTTTCAAGAACGAGTACGGTTTTATTAGGGTGCTGATTGGTTAATTTGTAAGCAGTGGCGAGGCCTACAATGCCACCACCTATAATAATAATGTCGAAATTTTGTTCCATAAAAGAGATGCAAATGTACCAAATAATGACGGAAAATATTGTATTATATTTACCACACAATTTAAGAGAAATGAAAATTATTTGCATAGGCCGTAATTACGCCGAACACGCCAAAGAAATGAAGGCCGAACTTCCTACAGAACCTGTGTTTTTTATGAAACCCGATACTGCACTTTTGAAGGAAGAAGACTTTTATCTCCCCGATTTTACGAAAGATTTGCACCACGAAATTGAATTGGTTATTAAAATTAATAAAGTCGGGAAGCATATTGAAGAACAATTTGCACATAAATACTATTCAGAAATTGGTTTAGGAATTGATTTTACCGCAAGAGACATTCAGGCTAAATGCAAAGAGAAGGGTTTACCTTGGGAAAAGGCCAAAGCTTTTGATAATAGCGCGCCTCTCGGCAATTTTATTAATAAAGAAGAATTAGAACTAAACAACATTCAATTTGAGCTCAAGGTAAATGG
>CALMND010000151.1 GCA_937868565.1 uncultured Bacteroidota bacterium
TTTCGTAAATCCATTCCGTAGCAACGCAAATTTAAGTACTTTGGTTCTTTTGAAAGGGAAGAAGGTTTTGGGGTGAAATAAAAGGAAGTATCCGAAAATTTTGGATCGCCAATTACCTGAAAGGGAAAATCTGTACCTCTCCCAAGGCTTATTGGCGTGGCTTCGAACAAACCTAGCCCTGGGTATAACAAAACAGCATCTGAGTTAGGAATGTTGGGCGAAGGCTTAACCGGTAAAAAGTAAGAGGCCTTTCGGTCATAATTTTGCAGCTTGATAACCTTTAATTTGCATTTTACTTTGTTCTTTAACCAGCCCTCTTCATTAGCCATGACGGCATATTCGCCGCAGGTCATACCATAAACAATGGGAACAGGGTGCAATCCTAAAAAACTTTTGAATTCTTCATTTAAAATAGGCCCGTCAATGTAAAAACCGTTAGGATTTGGTCGATCTAGCACAATAAACTCTTTATTATTTTCTGCACAAGCCTCCATGGCATAGCACATGGTAGAAATGTATGTATAAAAACGTACCCCAATATCTTGAATATCATAAACTAAAACATCGAGGTCTTTAATCTGTTGAGCAGTTGGTTTTTTGTTAGTTCCATATAATGATACAACAGGCAATCCTGTTTTTTTGTCGGTGTTTCCATGTACTTTTTCTCCGGCCTCGGTATCACTTCTGAAACCATGTTCCGGCCCAAATATTTTTTTTACACGAACTTTCAGTTTCAAAAGCGTGTCCACTATACTGGTTTTTCCAATCACACCAGTAAGATTAGTGACAATGCCAACCTTTTTGCCTTTTAATGCGGGAAGATATTGATCAAACTGTTGGACTCCAGTCACAACTGTATTGTAATTTTTTATCTGCAATTCGTTTTGAGCAGGTAGTGAAGACGCTAAAAGGTATAAACCTAACAATAAGCAAAGCAATTTGTTATTTTTGTGATTCAATTTCATTTTTTTGAGTTCAGAAAAATTCATAGTGGATAGGATATTGGGTTCTAAAGCGGAAACAGGCAATATCTCTAAACCTGTTGTAAAAATAGGAATTATTGGCGTAACAGTTGGTGTGGCTGTGATGTTACTTACCGTGAGCATTGTTCTGGGATTTAAAGGAGAAATTGTGAATAAGATTACTGGTTTAACTACACATATTGCCATTAGCAGTATCAACATGAACACTAGCAATGAACCTGAACCCATAAAAATTAGTGAAGATAGTTTGAGGCGACTTAAAGAACTTCCTTTTATTGATCATATTCAAAACACAGCTTTTAAAAACGGTTTATTGAGAACTGATACCGAGAATGAAGGTATTTTATTAAAGGGTGTTGATGGAAGTTATGATTTTGCATTTCTTGAAAAGCATCTAGTAGAAGGACGTCTTCCTGATTTTAAAAACAGGGAAACCAGCAAGGATATTTTTATAAGTAAAACTTTGCAGCAAAAGTTGGGATTAAAAATAAATGAAAAAATATTGGTGCATTTTATTTCCCAACATTTGGTTTACGACAGTCTTTTGAAAGAAGAAGTAGTTAAATCAGAACAACGTTCGCGTAAATTCAATATTTGCGGGGTGTTTAAAACGAATTTTGCGGACTTTGATGATAAGCTGAGTTTAGTGGATATTCGGCAAATACAAAGACTTAATTATTGGGACAGTTCTATGGTAGGCACTTACGAAATAAAGTTGAAAGACTTTGATGCGCTTACTGAGAATCTATTGGGTATAAAGGACTCGGTAGGATATAACTATTCAGTTAGTAGCGTAAAGGAAATTTATTTTAATGTTTTTGTCTGGTTGGATAAACTAGACATCAATGGAATTATTATTGTTGTGCTTATGATTGTGGTAGCAACAATTAACATGATAACCGCGTTACTGATTCTTATTCTAGAGAGGGCGAATATGGTAGGTTTAGTAAAGGCCTTGGGTATGAGTAATATAAGTGTGAGAAAAGTATTTCTATATATTGCTTTAAAATTAATGGGTAAAGGTTTGTTATGGGGGAATATTATAGGGATTGGATTGTGTTTTTTGCAGTATTATTTTAAGATTGTAAAATTAGATAGTGAAACCTATTATGTTGATTATGTGGCCATTGAAATAAATTGGATGTACTTTTTATTTTTGAATGTTGGAACCTTTGCGGTGTGTGCCTTGATGTTGTTCTTGCCGACTTTGATTATTACCCGATTGACGCCGATTAAAACACTGAAGTTTGATTAAGTTCGACTGTTTATTTTAGATTATCGTGATTCGTGTTGCTAGTACCCGAAGTTCTTTAATCTTTTTTCGTTGCTGCGCCAGTCTTTATCAACTTTTACATATAGCTGAAGAAATATTTTCTTATTAAAAAAAACTTCCATGTCCTTGCGTGCCTGTGTTCCGACACGTTTTAGTGCGGAGCCTTTATCACCAATAATAATCCCTTTTTGACTATCTCTTTCCACCAAAATGTCCGCCTGAATGTGAATGATGGCCGGTTCTTCTCTAAAGGCATTCACAACAGTTTCTACGCTGTAAGGAATTTCTTTTTTATAATTTAGTAATATTTTTTCGCGAATAATTTCACTTACAAAAAAGCGCTCTGGTTTATCGGTGTATTCTTCTTTGTTATAAAATGCTTCACCAGCGGGCAGTAATTCAATAATACGACCCATGATTCTGTCGATGTTGAATTTTTGCAAGGCGGAGATGGCTATTATTTCAGCAAAGGGTAATTTTTCTTTCCAGTAAAGTATTTTTTCTTCTAGTTTTTCCTGAGTGGTAATATCAATTTTATTGATTAAAAGAAGAATGGGAGTTTGGGTTTTTTGAAGTTTGTTCAGATAAGATTCTTCCAGTTGAATGTCGTCAAACACATCCACAATTAACAGGAATAAATCCGCATCTGTGAGGGCGGAGATAACAAACTGCATCATTTTTTCCTGCAATTTGTACATAGGTTTAATAATACCTGGCGTATCGCTAAAAACGATTTGGTAATCCTCTCCGCTCACAATCCCCATTATCCGGTGGCGGGTGGTTTGCGCTTTTGATGTAATAATGCTCAAACGCTCTCCCACCAAGGCATTCATAAGCGTTGATTTTCCTACGTTGGGGCAGCCAATAATGTTTACGAAACCCGCTTTATGCGCTACTGCCATGTTGATAAGATAAATTTGTATTACAAAGAAAGTAATTATATATTTGCACTCCAATTTAAACACCCATTTAGTTGGAAATATAGTGCGGGATAGAGCAGGGGTAGCTCGTTGGGCTCATAACCCAAAGGTCGTTGGTTCGAATCCATCTCCCGCTACCTAGAGCCCCGGCAGTTTGCCGGGGTTTTTCTTTTTCTGATTGTTCTCTGGTTTAAACATGGTTTAAACATTTAGGCAATTTTTATTTTTTCTTTTTCCGTTTTTAATCTCTGGTTTAAACATTCTGGCTTTATAGTTTAAACCAGGTTCTCTAGTTTAAACTTTCCTATGCACAAGTATTGATTGTTTTAACTGTGTTTCAGGTGGCGCTATCGATTGATTATACGATCACAAGATACTCATATAAGTGGCTGCACACTATGCAAGTTTTCATCACAATTTATCGCGAAGTATTGTAATACGAAGTGTTGAAATTTTATATCCACCAAGAAGTGAATTTGGTATTTTTGTAAAATTATATTTCGATACTTTGCTAAGAGAAAATCTTCAGACGACTAGCAAAATTTGTTCTCTTTAAATGATCCCTTAATAATTTCTTTTCAGTCTCTTTTTTTTAAATCGAGTATTCAAATTTTACAACTTGAATTTTAATTTTATCAAGCATCATAATTTTATCATCCTGGATAATTTCAATTCTTGTAAAAAGCGCTGGCCGGTATTCTCTCCTAAAAATAAAATTGAACTTGATAAATATAATCCGGATCCGAACTATAATCTTAGAACACTTAATAAAACGAATTGAATGCAAAACGTCTTCACCTTGAAGTGATGACATCGAGATTGAGGAAATGAGACCAGGGACAAATCTTTCGAATTGAAACGAAAGAGGTGCCGCCTACCCTACAATCATTAATTGTGCTGCAGAGTTATATCCTGCATCATATTTAGAGGTGCTACAGTTAGGTTTTAGGCCGCTTGCCAGTCTGCGATAAAATGATCTCTTCAGTTTTTTTCACTGTCTCAACGTACATGCTTTGCAGCTCATTAACGTTTTTCTGCACCCGAATTAATTCGTCTTTAGCTTGGTGCAGTTCAGCGTCTTTTTGGGACAGTTGAGCGTCTTTTTTCTTTAACAGGTTCTTTGTTTCGACTAATTCGCGTTTACGTTCGTCTAATTGCTCATTTTTATCGACTAATTGTTTTTCGTATCGGTCAGCCGTTTTTTTTAAAGATTCCATTTCCCTATTCATATTGTTGAAATGTGTGAGCAGCTTTTCCTGCATTTCAGGTGG
>CALMND010000152.1 GCA_937868565.1 uncultured Bacteroidota bacterium
TAATGATATTTGAGCCCTGGCTTACATTCCAAACAAAAAGCGGGCTAAAGGTGGGAGAATAAATTTGTTTTTTTAGCGTACCTTGCATACATTTTACAGTGAAACAAATCCATGTTTCTTAAAAAGGCTATCATCCTTCATACTGGTGCTTCGTATCCTATTTGCTCTATTATTCAAATCTTTTAGGCCCATAGTTGTAATATCAGTTACCGTTATAGGTTTATTTAACAAGTTATTGTTAGCTCCAAAATAATTTAGTTTCCGGGTATTCCTCTTTTTTGAAAACATTCGTTTAGTAATATATAACGTGTCGTGAATTATTTCCGGCGCAGATTTTATTTCCTTATTCACATAAACTGTGTCTGCTAATACAACTTGAGTATTCACAATCGCATTTTTCATCGTAAGCAGCTTATAAAAAAGACCACCCGAAAGCAGCAATAACAATAAAGCAGCCGCGCGCCATATAAAAAGAGGCGTTAAAACTTTCTTATAGGCGTTATGCTTGTCAAAATGCGTCAATAAAACATGTTGCCGATTGCTGTCAATCACCGCATTATTAGGAATAAAAGCAAGCTTAATATCTAAAAAAGATTTACGCATTTCTTCGTATTCATCTCTTGAAAAGTATTTTAGAACTTCATCTTGTTGCGAAGTTTTTAATTTTAAAAAATCTTGTGATTCAAGCCAGTCAAACATAATCGCAGGCACTTGTTCTAAATTTCTATTCATGATTGTACTCTTTTAAATGATGTGCAAATTTTTTCAATAAATAATAAATACCAGATTTAACAGAACCTTCGGGAATATCCATGATTTCCGCTGTTTCTGTTATACTTAATTCCTGTTCAAAACGCAGAGTGTAAAGATTCCTTTCCTTTTCACTCAGGGTTTTATGTATCTTATCAATTCTGTCCTTCAGTGTTTTAATATCTAACGTGCTTAAATAAGATTCCGTATTGCTCGTGTTTTCATTTCTATTTTCTTCAAGGATTCTTAATCTGTTTTTTTGATTGCGAAGAGTTTGTTTACATAGATTAGCAGTCACAACATAGAGCCAAGTTGAGAATTTTTTATCTGTTTTAAATAGCTCAGGTTTCTCAATTATTTTGACAAAAACATCTTGCACTGTGTCCTCTGCGGCATATTGGTCTTCTACAAAACCTTTGGCAAACCAAACCATTTTGTTAAAGTAGCGATCGTAAATAACCTCAAATGCCACACGTTCTCCTTTAGAAACAAATTCCATCAGGTGTTCATCGCTTAGCGAAGCGAAATCTATTTTTTTATAAAAAAACACTATGGCTTTTCCAGGTGCTTTATAATTTCCTTTTCATCATTAGCTCCCTTTGCTATAATTAACAGTTTGGACTTCACCCACTCTTCCTTTTGCTTATCTCCCGAAAGTTTGTAGTGATCAAACAAAGTAAAAAGAGGGATGGTATAATTTCCATTAATGAGCTTTACCATATCAGGAGAAATATCAGGATAAAAGGCTTTATCAATATAATCAAGTGCATATAGTTGTTCTATGTTCTTTTTTAAAAGAGCCAAATTATCAAGCGTGTTATTACTGTAGACATAACATAAGCCAATTAAAAACAACTTCTCCTGAATACTATCTGTGAATTTTTCGCAACTGGCTGCGGTAAGAGCCACATAACAATTGAGATTTTTAGAGTTGTGTGCGATGTGTTTAATAATTCCTTTGTTAAAACGCTCGTATTCCTCTTTGGTTTTCCAATCATATGGCCATTTATTAATGCCTAACTCACCGAATAATTTATTTCTATAGTCGTCAATTAAAACCAAACTGAGGTTTATAACGGTTATATCCCTTCTTATTCCCAAAGACTGCAAATACCAAATCGGGTAAGTATCATTATCGCCAGAAGTAATTAAGATGGCATTTTGTTCAAGCCCCATCATCACGTTATAGTTATAGTATATGATTCCGGTGGAAAACAATCCAGCTTCAAACTTCTTTTTAGAATACAAATCACGGTCCTTCACTTTTCTGGTGAGCTCTCCAATACATATCATGTAATCCAAATGCTCTGTTCTACCCTCACCTAATTCAGCTGCTTTATTTAAATAAGGCAACAAATTCATGTCATAACCTCCCAACATCCATTTGCACAAGTTATATTCGTAGCTCTCTGGAATATTTTTCCTCATATTCTCTATAATAGTCAACATGAAGTCGTTTTTTTCTTCGGAACTGCGCTTGTCTGTTGTATCATTAAACTCCAGATTCCTATTCACATAATAAAAATTATACCAGGCATTAGGATCCTTTGGATTTTTTTCGGTTTCTTTCTTCCAAGCCATGGCCTGCTCCTCGTAATAGGAAATAGGTTTTTGCTGACGGGCGTTACCGTAAATTTTTTCCGGTTTTTGTGCAGCAACTTCCGCAAGACAAGATATACAACTCACTATTAAAAATACTTGTTTCATAAATGCCTGTTTTTTTATTTTATATCCTTATTTCAAACAAAGGTTCAATTTGGGACTAAATATTTTGATAAAATGTGAAATAAACAGAAAAAATTCTCGAAACAAAAAGACTAATCACAATTTGTACAGAAGATAAGTGTCAACGATGGTTATAACTGGTAGGTTCGTAGTAAAAAAAATTTATTCGTGTAAAATAGTCGCAAATTACGCCCGCACTGCGCCATTAAGTCATCTAAATCTATAAATTCCCGACGTTATTTCAGTATCGTAGAATTGGAACGCTTTGTGCAACAGCGAAGAAATAAAGCTTAATAACCATGAACTTAA
>CALMND010000153.1 GCA_937868565.1 uncultured Bacteroidota bacterium
TGACCGCATGAGAACAAAAATTTACCAACTATTTTTATCGGTTCTTTTTACTTCCTCTGTTTTTAGTCAGGAGCTAAAGCATACAAATGATGACGGGCATTTTTTTAATACTGCCTATTGGAACGGAATCGCAGATAAAAAACATCTAAGTCCTTCAGAAAGAGATGAACTTATTTCTACTCAAAAAAATATTTTTGATGAACAACACAAGCACCAACACATTGATGAAAAAGATATTGTTTGGGTGCAGCATCCCCAGCAAAATCAAAAAGGCTATAATCAGGCTATTATAAACGCCGGGCCTTGTACCAATATTGACTTTGAATCAGGTACGATGGCTGGCTGGGTTCGCAGCACAGGGTTTAATCCACTTTTTAATGCTGCGGGTTGTTGTCCTAACCCAAACGGAGATCAAACTATAATGACTGGGCCAGGTCTTGACCCTTATGGGAACTTTCCAGTTGTTAACCCATTGGGTGGGAGTTTTTCCTTGAGACTGGGAAGCACTGCCGTAGGTGGACTTGCGGACCGAATTTCACAGACTTTTTTTGTTACTGCTGCCAACGCAAATTTTACTTATAGATATGCCGTAGTATTAAATGACCCGACAACGGGGCATACACAAGCACAGAAACCAAAATTTACCAGCGAAATTATAGACACACTTGGAAACGTTATTCCTTGCACAACCTATTCTGTTCAGGCTGGCACAGGAATTCCAGGATTTACAACGTCTGCCCTCACCGTAAACGGAAATGTTATTTCGAAGAACTGGACAGATGTTATACTTGACCTAACACCAAATATTGGACAAAATGTAACCATTCAATTTACTGTCTATGATTGCGGGCCGAGTGGTCATTTTGCATACGCTTATTTGGATGGTTTGTGTACCAATTTTGTAACCTCGATAGCAGATACAACGTGCCCAAATGTTCCCGTTACTATGTGTGCTCCTTCTGGATTTTCTACGACTACATGGAACGGGCCTGGAGTGGTTAACGACCCTAACACATGTATTACCGCTGTTTTACCAGGCATTTATACTTGCACAACTGTTATTATTCCTGGTTGCCCCGGACCGACTTTTACTCATACATTAATTACCAATCCATTTCCTGTTCTTTCTTTTACTGCAGTTAATACAGGCCCCTGTTCGACTCAATATACCTTCAACAGCAGTTCCACGATTGCTTCTGGTTCTATCGTTTCGAGAGTATGGTCTTTCGGTGATGGAGGCACCTCAGTTCTTACTAATCCTGTACATAATTACCTGAGCCCTGGAACCTATCCTGTTAAATTACGTGCTACAACTAACAAAGGCTGTATGGACTCAGTCATAAATTTTATTACCATTTTCCCTTTTCCAACACTGGCTTTCAGCCCTCCTTCCAATTGCGTAAATACGGCAATACAATTCACTAACACATCAACCATTTCACCTGGAACAATTACAGGGTATACGTGGACTCTAGGTAATGGAGCGACTTCCAACTTGATAAACCCAACCAACACCTATACGGCAAATGGAACTTACACAATTACATTAAAAGGGGTCAGTAATCAGGGTTGTCAATCCACCTTGTCGCAAACACTGGGTATATTTCCACCTCCAATAGTAGGTTTTACGGCTACACCTTTATGTGATGTGAATGGTACAACTTTTTCTCCTTTTACTTCCACGGCGATTGCTTCAGGAAGTTTAACAAGTTTTTTATGGAATTTCGGAGACGGTGGTACTTCAACTTTATCAACTCCCGTTCACGTTTATAATGCTCCCGGTATATACACTGTTTCAGTTTTTGCATTAAGCAATCATAATTGTCCGGGTTCATTTAGCAACACATTTGCTATTTCGCCCTCACCAAATGTTGCCTTTAATACTACATCAGTAAATGCGTGTGCCTCCAATTTTACTTTTGTAAACACTTCCACTATTGCAGCCCCAGCCACAGCCAACTATACCTGGAATTTTGGCGGGGCAAATAACAGTACGTTAACCAGTCCCTCCTATACTTTTCCAGGTATTGGAAATTACACAGTAAGGTTGATAGGTAATTCTAACTCCGGCTGTAAAGACACTGCCTTTCAATACATTTCTATTTATCCTTATCCTGTTATTAATTTTAGCGTACCTGCTTCTTGTGAGAATGCAATATTTACAGTTTCTACAACAGCTGTTAGCGGAAGTGTTACAAGTTATAATTGGGATTTTGGCGACCCAGCCTCAGGGGCTGCCAATACTTCTACTTTGCAAAATCCAACGCACTTTTACTCGGCCACCAATCCATACACAATTACGCTGAACTTAATTAGTAATCTTAATTGTCCTTCGTCCACAATTGTTCCTATAACAGTTTTTCCAAATCCTTATTCCTCCATCGCTGTGCCCTTAACTTTAAACAATTGTTCTCCGGGCTATACCTTTAGTAGCGCAGGCTCGTCAGTATCGGCCATAGGAGCAAGTTCGATAACTGCCTACAAATGGAATTTCGCGGGAGTTGGGACTAACACACTCGCAAATCCGGGCCTCATTAATTTTCCGGGAAATGGCACCTACTCTGTAAGTTTAATTGTTACAACCAATCATAATTGCAGTGATACGGCCAGTACTACGATTACCATCCACCCTTTTCCACAAATTAATTTCACGGTTGAACCTACCTGTCAGAACATTCCACTTACTTTTTCGGTGACGAGTAATACCATCTCCCCAATTCCGTTACCTGGAAGTAGTATTAGTTCCTACACATGGAATCTGGGTAACGGAGTCTTTAGCGGTAATGTACCACCACCACCCCAGACATATACCTCAAGCGGCACAAAAACAATCACGTTTTCCGGAACCAGCAATATGGGTTGTATTACTACGGTTACACGTACCGCCATTATACACCCCACCGCAACGATTAATTTTACAACGACCGGTAATATGTGTTTTGGGAACATAACTACCTTTTCAAGCACCACTGCGCCGTCCGCGACGATTCTGGCTTATAATTGGGACTTTGGAGACGGTACTACGGGTTCAAATCCAGTAACCACCCACTCCTATTTAACTGCAAATAGTTTTCCCGTCACGTTTTCTGTTACAACAAATAACGAGTGTTTAACCACGCTCACTAAAACTATCTCAGTTCATCCTATTCCCGTAATTTCATTTACTTCCAATGGAGGTTGTCTGAACTCCCTGAGTCAGAGTCAATTTACAACGAGTACGAATATCACAACAGGAACCGTTAGTTCCTGGGTTTGGAATTTTGCGGATGGAAGCCCAACACTTTCTTCGCAATTTCCATCACATACCTATTCTGTTTTTGGCGCCTATGTTCCAACGGTAACCGTAACTTCCGATCAGGGTTGTACCAAAACGGCTACAAATACGGTTATTGTTCATCCAATACCAAATATTGCATTTACGCCTACAGGTGCTTGTGTGGGTACCGCTATTCAATTTACTAATTCAAGTAGCGTATCACCGGGTTCTATTACTTCTTATTCCTGGGATTTTGCAGATGGTGGAAGTTCAGCTGCAAATAATCCAATACACACGTATACAGCTTCAAATGTAAATCCCTATGTTGTTATCCTAACTGCTACCACCAATCAAGGTTGCGTAAAAACCGGCACAAACAACTTAACTATACACCCTTATCCGGAAGCTACTGTAACACCAATTAAAAATTCATGTATAAATGACATTGCTTCTATTAACGCAAACATTTCTATAACTGGTATTGGAGTCATACAAACACACACCCTATATTTCGGTGATGGATCTTTCATTATTCCGGGCAATTTAACTTACACGGCCCCGCATACTTACACCGCCTACAATACATACACTGTAACGGTTAAAGCGATATCCACTTTTGGTTGCGCTAAAGTATTCGATACAACAATAGTAATTTATCCTAAGCCTTTTGCCAGTTTTGTTGCTAACAAGTTTTGTTTCTTAGATAGCACCAACTTTATAAATACGAGCAGTATCCCGGTTGGAACTATTATCTCCCATTTTTGGAATTTTAATGATGGAGCTGCTTCCTCATCTTCCTTGGTTGCAACTAAATACAAATTCTCCGCGCCAAATATCTATACAGTTTCGTTAACAGAATCAAGCAATCCTGAGCCAGGTTTAACCTGTAGTCAAACTTATAGCTTACCAATAACGATTAATCCTATTCCTTTACCTTCTTTTATCACCAACAGCGCCTGCCTCGGAGCTCCGACAAATTACACCAACACTAGTCCAACAAACAGTGTTGTTGGTTGGACCTGGGACTTTGATAATGATGGAATCGGTAACAGTAATATAATTAATCCTTCATTTC
>CALMND010000154.1 GCA_937868565.1 uncultured Bacteroidota bacterium
TGAAAAGCAAATCTAGAGATTTTCAACAATAAACAAAAAAAAAAAGAAAATTAAAGCAAAAGAACAGTTTTATAACATCTTCCGATAGAAGAAATACAATCGCCAATTGAAGAATCGAATCCAGATAATTTCAAAAAAAACTTACACAACTTTAAAAAAGAAAAATACAAGTCCGGCCCAATTCATGTAAACACCCTTATAATACCCTATTACGGCGTTTGAGCTGTTTTTTGCCTCCCCATTACTACTTAAATAACCAAGTATAGTGTGTGAGGCATCTTCAACCGTGCCATCTCCTTTTAAATAACCGATTACTGCGTGGTTGGCATTTTCAACTGTTCCATCGCTTCTTAAATAACCTTGGATTTTATGGGCGGCGTCTTCAATAACGCCATCACCCTTAATAAAAGCTTTAGTTGTATGTTTGTTATTTTCTACGGTGCCGTCGTCCTTAATATAACCCTTAAGGGAGTGATTGGCTGATTCGATAGTTTGTGCTTTGAAAATGAGAGCTGAACCGAGAAAAATAATCATTAAAATGTTTTTCATAGTATTTATTTTAATGTTAAAGATACATAAATTTACACAATGTCGGAAGAGTTAAAAATAAAATCAGGTACAAAAGAGGAAAAATACATTCAGCTATTTCCTCAAATAAAAGCCTTGGTAAGCGTAGAATTGGATTATATCGCTAACATGGCCAACGTTTGTGCGGCCTTGAAATTTGGTTTGAATTTCTTCTGGGTCGGATTTTATATTGTTAAAAACAATGAACTGGTATTAGGTCCTTTCCAAGGCCCTGTAGCTTGCACGAGAATACAATTGGGCAAAGGTGTTTGCGGAACCTCCTGGTTGACAAAAAAAACAATAGTAGTGCCAGATGTGAATCAATTCCCCGGGCATATTGCTTGCAGTTCGTTGAGCAAAAGTGAGATTGTAGTGCCGATTTTTGATAGCAAACACAATGTCATAGCCGTGTTGGACGTTGATAGCGATGAACTAAACTCTTTTGACGAAACAGATGAAAAATTTCTAAAGCAGATAATTGAACTTATTGCGCTCTAACCCTACATATGGATAAACAGCAGGTTAAAAATAGAATAGAGGAATTAAGTAAAGAATTGCAGCAGCATAATCACAATTATTATGTTCTCGATAGCCCAAAAATAAGCGACTTTGAGTTTGACAAGCTATTGGAGGAATTAATTCAACTGGAAAAGCAGTTCCCTGAATATATTTCTAATAATTCTCCCAGCCAGCGCGTTGGAGGCACAATTACTAAAGAATTTAAGGCTGTTAAACATAAATATCCCATGCTTTCACTCACCAACAGTTATAGCAAGGAAGATATGTATGACTTTGACCGAAAAGTTCTGGAAGGTTTGGGAATAAACTTAAATGATTTATTCTCAAACTCCCTTGTAAATTATGTATGTGAACTAAAATTCGACGGCCTTTCCATTGGCTTAACTTACGAGAACGGAGAGTTAATTCAGGCAGTTACACGAGGTGATGGAGTGCAAGGGGATGATGTTACAACTAACGTTAAAACAATAAATTCTATTCCTTTAAAATTAAATGGAAATTATCCCTCCCTGTTTGAAATAAGGGGAGAAATTTTTATTCCTCGTAAGGTTTTTGAAACGATTAATAAGGAAAGGGAAGAAATTGGAGAACCACCATTGGCCAACCCCCGAAATGCTGCCAGCGGCACATTGAAAATGCAGGACAGTTCTGTGGTCGCTTCACGTAAGTTAGATTGTTTTCTTTATTACATGTTGGGCGAGAACCTACCTCATAAAACGCATTTTGAGAATTTAAAAGCCGCAAAAAACTGGGGTTTTAAAATAAGCGAGCATTCGAAATTGCTTGGCAACATGCACGATGTACTGGACTTTATCGAATATTGGGACAAAGAGCGCTTTAATTTGCCTTTTGATACCGATGGAGTTGTTATTAAAGTGGATGATTACAAACAACAATTGCAGCTTGGCTTTACGGCCAAATCTCCGCGATGGGCCATTGCCTATAAATTCAAAGCTGAGCAGGTAAGCACACAATTATTAGATATTTTATATCAGGTGGGGAGAACGGGCGCTATAACTCCAGTTGCTGTGTTAGAGCCGGTTGCTCTGGGTGGAACTACGGTAAAAAGGGCCTCTTTGCACAACGCAGATATTATTGAAAAACTTGACGTCAGGAAAAACGATTTTGTTTTTGTAGAAAAGGGCGGTGAAATCATTCCGAAAATTATTGGGGTTGATTTTACTAAGCGTAAGAATGAGTCCGTTAAAACAAATTACATCACACTCTGTCCGGTTTGCAAAACAGAACTGAAACGCAAGGAAGGCGAAGCGAATCACTTTTGCCCTAACGAGAGCGGTTGTCCTCCACAAGTAAAGGGACGAATAGAACACTTTGTTTCGCGAAGAGCCATGAACATAGATAGCCTCGGCGCTGAAACCATCGATCAATTAGTTAATGCAGGTTTGATAAAAAACATTGCAGATCTTTATAGTCTTAAGAAAGAGCAATTGCTCCCCCTCGAACGCATGGCTGAAAAATCAGCTCAAAATTTAATATCCGGAATTGAGGCCAGTAAAAAAATTCCTTTTGAGCGAGTGTTGTATGCCATCGGAATAAGACACGTGGGTGAAACCACAGCAAAAAAAATTGCCAAAAAAGTAAAGTCGCTGGATGTTCTTGTTCATTTTAATAAAGAGAAATTACTTGCCATTGATGAAGTGGGCGAAACAATTGCAGAGAGCATTGCAGACTATTTTGTGAATCCAGAAAATATTGATGTGATATCAAAATTGAAAAACGCAGGTCTCCAATTTGAGTTGAGTGAGGATCAGCAAAAATCCGGAAGCGATAAGTTAAAAGAATTCACGTTTGTAATTAGCGGTGTATTTAACAAACATAGCAGAGATCAACTAAAAGAAATTATTGAATTAAACGGAGGAAAAAATTCTGGTTCTATTAGTGGCAAAACTTCGTTTTTGTTGGCAGGAGAGAATATGGGGCCTGAAAAGTTAAAAAAAGCGCAAAGTCTTGGTGTGAAAATTATTTCTGAGGATGATTTTATCGAGATGATTACAAAGTAGTGGTGTCTTTTGAATCTTATATATCAATAATTCTTTTTTACTCGAATTAATGGAAGCGGTTTAAATGAGATCACTTCGTGAATTCATGCTGTTATCTGAATTTCTTTCCAAGTCTTATAAGTAAGTAATCTACTTACAGTATAAACTATCTTAGGAAGCTGGAATTAATTTAGACTTTCGCTAGGAAAGTTCTGAATCTGAGACGGGGCAATGACTTGCGCATACCTTGTCATTTACTGTAAATACAATTCCTGTTTATGAACTAAACTTTTT
Source organism: uncultured Bacteroidota bacterium (assembly GCA_937868565.1). Lineage (GTDB taxonomy): Bacteria > Bacteroidota > Bacteroidia > B-17B0 > Aurantibacillaceae > Aurantibacillus. The sequence goes on from CALMND010000154.1 coordinate 3,381, forward strand.
AATTCTTTTATTTTCTGTTTTAAAACAATTTTTCAGACAAATTTATTTTCATCTGGGAAACTAGGAACACATTTTGGGAGACTGAGGAAGGTGTTTTGCAAATTACCTCTGGAATTTTAACAAGACAAATATACTTTAGGCGAATAAACATTTAAACCATAGAAATCATGAAAGCAAAATTAGTGTTCGCAGGCTTATTGCTTGCTGGAGTATCAAATTTGAAATCGCAAAGTACATCATGGAATCTAAACCCCGTACCGATTAATGGTGCAAATAATGTTGGCATCGGTACGGCTGTTCTTCCGTTGATAGTAACTGGAGATGAAAACACAGGAATCGGAAACTCTGCACTTCGTAATACACAAACGGGGAGCTTTAACACGGCAGCAGGTATGAATGGACTGATGAATAATACAACTGGAGATTATAATACAGCTTTGGGTCATGGCGCGGATGTTGGTGCAGGTAATTTAACAAACGCAACAGCCATTGGTGCTAATGCTGTGATTACAACAAATAATGCTATTCAATTAGGGGATGGAAATGTAACCCAAATTTTTGGTGGCACAGGAACTAATGCAACTTTTATTTCTGGCGGCTTACAAATAACAGGAGGCGCACCTGGAACAGGCAAAGTACTTACCTCGAATGCGAGTGGAGTGGCAACCTGGCAAACTCCTTCATTACCAAGTAGTGGTTGGTCTATTTTGGGTAACGCCGGTACGGTAGACGGTACCAACTTTATTGGCACTACAGATAATGTACCTTTAAATTTTAGAGTTAATAATCAAAAGGCCGCTAGGATAGAAGCAAATCCGGGGACTGCTAACTCTTTTTTAGGATATGAGGCGGGAAATGTAAATACTGACAATTATAACGTTGGAGTCGGCTATCAGTCTTTAACTTCAAATATAACAGGCCAGATGAATACAGCTAATGGTTATCGATCCCTTTTTTCAAATGTCACAGGTCAGGGAAATAGTGCGACAGGATATTACGCACTTGGTCTTAACACTTGGGGAAGTAATAACATTGCAACAGGCTCGTATGCATTATTCAACACCACTGGTGGCAGCGATAATGCCGCAAACGGAGTATTTGCTCTGTACACCAATACCACGGGTGGTCGTCTCACAGGTTTAGGTTATTCTGCAGATGTGACTGCTAATAATTTAGGTAATGCTACAGCTTTGGGAGCAGACGCGCTGGTAAATGCCAGCAATAAAGTTGTAGTTGGAAGTACTGCCGTGAGTGTTATAGGCGGTTATGCAATCGCCGGTTGGAGCAATTTAAGTGATGGTAGGTTTAAAGAAAATATAAACGAAGAAGTACCCGGTCTTAATTTCATTACAAAATTACGTCCAGTTAGCTATAATATAAACACTAAAAAACTGGACGAACATTTAATGCAGAATATGCCTGACAGCATAAAAGCTTTAAGAATGCAAAAAGAAGAAGATTATGCCAAATCGGCTAGCATAATCAGTACAGGATTCATTGCTCAAGAGGTTGAGGCAATCGTAAAAGAACTAGGTGTAAATTTTGACGGCGTTAACGCCCCAAAAAACCCTACAGATAATTACAGTATTGGTTACGCAAAATTTGTTGTACCTCTTGTAAAAGCTGTTCAAGAGCAACAGCAAATGATTGAGGAACAAAAACTCACCAATCAAAAACTTCAGGAACAAATTGACCTTTTGCGTCAAAGTAATAACGATTTGATTAATAAAGGTGGAACATCAACTGATATTAATAAGACTCAAAACACTTTGGGTATTGGTTATAATATGGAGCAAAACGTACCAAATCCATTTACACACGAAACAGTTATTAAATACACTTTGCCACAACAAGTTAATAACGCTTACATGGGTGTTTACGATATGACCGGTAAACAGGTAACCACTTTTGCTATCACACAAAGAGGTTCCTCTTCCATTACTATTACATCAGAAAAACTTGCAGCGGGTATGTATTTTTACTCCATAGTTGCCGATGGCAGAATAGTAGATTCAAAAAGAATGGT
>CALMND010000155.1 GCA_937868565.1 uncultured Bacteroidota bacterium
CAAAAAAAGCAAAGGTCAAACCAAAGTTTAATTTAAAAGGTATTCCTGCTAAATACAAACTCATTTGCAATTTAGCCATTGAGCATGCTGATACGCAAACCCAATGCGACGAATTTGTACTAGTTGGTGTTAATGTTTATGAAACTTTATTAGAAACACATCCTCTTGAAATAGCGGATAAATTAAAACACGATGCTGTTACTAAGGCGATTCTTTTTAAGAAAGAATCGTATTCTACGGGTTCTTAAGTTTTTTGTCATTTTTTTCGCAGTCAAATTTAGAACATACTTTCTTTGCCTGCTATACAAAGAAAGTATCAAAGAAAAATTACCGCTTCTTAAAAAATCTATTATAAAATAGAAAATAGATAAGCTAACGATGATCTCTTAAGTTCCCATTTTGATAATGCAAAAAGCATTTGCTAAGTAAATGACTTATATTTTTATACTCATTTCACTATAAACTATCGTTTATGTTAATTCGCATAAAAACAAAAGCCTCAACTTTGTTGAGGCTTTTACATTTATCTGTGGACTCCACCGACATTTTTTCGAACTCTTTTGTGACCGATCTTGAGAAGTTGGCCAAATTAAACACGGAGTTAAAGTTACCTTAAATTCTAACACCAATCAAAGTAACATCATCTACTTGCTCCAAATTGCCGACCCAGTTTTTGAAAGTTGTTTCAAGAAGTGCTTTTTGTTCCTCCATTGGTAAATGTGAGTTAGTGGCTAAAAGTTCACGTAAATTTTTACTCATAAACTTCTTGCCTTTCTCACCACCAAACTGATCGGGGAAACCATCAGTTAAGGTGTAAATAACATCACCTGATTGTAAATCTATTTCTTGCTGTGTAAATGAAATAGAATCTTTATCATGTTTACCAATTGGCATTTTATCGGGTTTGACTTCAAGCACTTCGAGAACCTCAGTGCCTGAATTACGAATAATCCAAACTGGGTTGTTGGCTGCAGCGATGGTGAGTTTTTTGTTTTTGAAATCGTACACGCATAAACTTGCATCCATACCATCTTTTCCTCCTTCGGGACTACCATCTTTTTTTAATCTATCAATAATTGTTTTGCGAGTCGAATTTAAAATATCAGAGGGGTTGTTTAGTGTTTCAATTGCCTTTTCTAAACTGGTAATATTAAGCAAACTCATAATTGCTCCCGGCACTCCATGGCCCGTGCTATCTGCAGTTACTAATGCAAAGTTTCCATTATTCAATTTACTTGCCCAGTAAAAATCCCCGCTTACAACATCCTTTGGTTTAAATAAAACAAAGTAGTCACTTAAATTTTCATCCAATATTTCTTTGGTGGCAATAAAACTTCTCTGTATTCTTTCAGCGTAATTTATACTGTCGGTTATTTCTTTGTGTTTTTCTTCTACTATGTGTTTTTGTTCGGAAATAATCAGGTTTTGTTTTTGGGTTTCTTGCTCTTTGATTTCAATAATTTTCTTTTGCGTATTAGTAACCTTAAACCTATTATACATAAAACCGGCAAATACCAATACTAAGGCTAAGCCTCCATACAAGGCATAACTTTTTGTTTTTTCTGCAGTTAATTGCGCTGAAATTACTTTTTTTTCTTCCTGAGTTCTTACACTATCAGCTAAAGATTTTTTTTCAAATTCATACTTAAACATATTTCTTATACCTGCTTTTTTATATGAATCATTTTTTAAACTATCCCGCATAGAAATATATAAGTCATACATTTCAATCGATTTTTCAAGGTTTTTTTCTTTAATATAAACGTTTTTAAGTAATTCGGCAGAATTCTTAATACTTTCAGGATTACCAATGCTTTTGGCAGTCAAAAGCGCTTTTTCTCCGAGTTTTTTGGCCATTAAAACATCATTCATTTCCAAGCGCAAATTCCCAATATTTATCTCATTTGTTAAAACACCTTTTGTATGTTTAATAGATGTATTAATTTCTAAAGCTTTGTAATATAAATTTAAGGCGCCGGTAATATTCTTTTTAGATTCATAAATTGATGCGATATTATTTAAACTATTTGCATATCCTTTTTTATCGTCTATTTCGAGTTGAATTTCAGCAGCTTTTTCATAATATTCGAGAGCCTTTTGATCATTCTTTTGTTTTCTATATACAAAACCAATATTACCTAAAAGTGTTGCTAAACCAAATTTATCCGGAAATTGTTTAATAATAGTTAGGGATCTTTGATAATACTTTAAAGCATCAGCATATTGTCCCTGGCTTTTAAAAAACGAAGCCAGGTTGTTTAACGTAGCAGCAATTGCAAGTTTTTCATTTAATTCTTCATATAACTTTAATCCTAAATAACTGTTATCTATTGCTCCAACAAGATCTCCCTGTTCGTTTTGCATTTCAGATAATGTAATTGCTGCAAAAGCCAAACCCCGTTTATTATTTTGAATTTTAAACATTGCCTTAGCTTCTTCAATAATTTTAATTGCATCAACTGTTTTACCCAACTCGTTTAATGAATTACCCTTATTTATTAAAATGAAACCTGTGTTTTGATCAAAATTTATTGACTTATTAATTTGTATGGCTTTATTATAATTTTCTATTGATTTTTCAAATTCACTTTTTTGGCCAAAAATATACCCCTCATTTGTAAGGTAAATTGCTCTATACTTTAAAAATTCATTTTTTAGTTGGCTATTTAATGCTGTATTGGTTAAATTATTTTCAACTATAACATGCATCTGATCATTTAATATAATCACATCTTCATCCTCAGACAATTCAACCAGTTCGCTTATTAATCTACATCTTATAGTGTCATGCTTTGCATTTTTAAGAGCGAGCTTTAAAGAGTCGATCGTATTATTCTGTGCAGAAAATAAACAAGGGTAAAGAAATAGTATAATAAGATATTTTTTCATATTTAAACTTACATAAACTTCATTAAATAACCTATCACTATTTCTGAAGGATAAAAATTTGAGTTCCTACTATAATATTCAAAAAAAAAGCCCTTGATAGTCAAGGGCTTTAGAGGTGGTGGACCCGGAGAGATTCGAACTCTCGTCCAAACAAGGAATTAATATGCTTTCTA
>CALMND010000156.1 GCA_937868565.1 uncultured Bacteroidota bacterium
TGTAAACCACTTGGAACATCGATGCTGTATATCCTAAGGTAATAAGCATTTAAAAAATCAATCACTTCAGCCAATAAACCTTCCACCGGTTTATTAATTCCTGTGCCAAGCAAGGCGTCAATTAAAACTTTGCTCTCTTTATTTGTTTTTACTTTCAGTTCTTCAACAGAATTGACGTCAACTAGACGATTCGGGTATTTTTCTTTTAAACGTTTGTAATTTATTTCCGTGTCATCACTAAGCTTGGTCGAATGATGAATAACAAAAACGTTACATTCAAAACCCTGCTCCAGCAACATTCGAGCAATAGCTAAGCCGTCTCCGCCGTTATTGCCCATGCCGCAAGCAATGGTAATAATCTCATCTGGTTTTATCAGCTTAATCAACCTTTTAAAACAGGCGGCGGCGGCGCGTTCCATTAAGTTAATAGAACTGATAGGTTCATGTTGTGCAGTAAAGCTATCAACTAGTTTAATTTGATCAGCGGAGAGAATTTTCATTGGACTAATTTAATGGCAATCACAATCCTTATCACAGGCCTCTTTCTTTTTTGGTTTAAAAAATTTTATTCCAAGAAAAAGAAGCGCCAAGCCAACTAAAACATAAACAATAATTTGCTGTATCATTTTAGTTTTTTAAAATTGGTAAAAGTAAAGATGACGCCATTTGTTGATTGTGATACAGTTTAATTTCGCAAGGTACAAAATCCTTATCTTCACATTTATAAATATCTGTAAATTGCTGCGGATTCCTGTCAAACAAAGGAAACCACGAGCTTTGAATCTGCACCATTAATTTATGGCCCTTTTTAAAGGTATGGGCCACATCCGGTAACTCAAATTTTACCGTTTCCACTTTCCCGGGTTCAAAGGCTTCCGGTTTTTCAAAACTGTTTCTGAATTTCCCTCTCATAATTTCGCCCCGCACCAACATTTGGTAACCGGCCATTTCTCCTTCGGGCTTTAAACCTTTGCAACAATAAGTGGTATCGTAGCTAAAATTATCAGGAAATACATCAATTACTTTCACTACAAAATCGGCATCGCTTGTACTTAAACTCACTTTTAAGTCAGCTATAATGGTTCCCGCCATGCTCACATCGCTATTTAAAATTTCAGTCTCAAAAACCAAAACATCCGGTCGCCTTGATGCAAAACGCTGGTCATCGCTCATGTACTCACGCGTACGGCCTACGAGTAAGCTTTCGCCGTAAGGAACAGGTTTTGCCGGGTCACTGATGTACTTCGAAAAGGATTCAGATTGTGAAGGGCGGGAGAATGAAAGTTTGTTTCCGTTATCAAAAAATACCGGTGTCATTTCGCCATTTTTAGGTGGCCAGGCATCCAGTTGTTTCCAGGCATTTTCTCCACCAAAAAATATGCTCGCTTCCGCAATTTTATCTACAGAGCCCTTGCCTTTTAAATAGTAATTGAAAAAGGGAACTTCTATATTTTCCTGATAATACAGCGAGGTTTTACTTCCAAAACGAACGTTTCCTAAATTAGCACCATCTCCGCGATGCCAGCCTCCATGGAACCAGGGACCCATTACTAATTTGTTATTGGTACTTGGAGATTGTTTTTCTATGGCTTTATACAAATTCCAGGCACCGTAACAATCTTCCGCATCAAAAGTTCCCCCCACGACCAACATGGCGGGTTTTATGTTTTTGCAGGCTCTTCTTGCGTCTCTGGCTTTCCACCATTCATCGTAATTGGGGTGGCTCATCATCTCTTTCCAAAAACGAACACTGTCCATGTGTTTTTCGAAGTTCTTTAGGGCACCTTGCTTTAAATAGAAATTGTAATTGTCCTTTTCAGGAAAAGTAAAACCTTTGGAAAACTGAGTGGTGGGCTTTGGGCGGGGTTTGCCAAAACCGGAATAAAAACCAAAACCATCCATCAAGGCAAAAGCACCGTTGTGGTGAAAATCGTCCCCCATAAACCAATCCGTTACAGGAGCCTGCGGACTTACCGCCTTTAACGCCGGATGATTGCTCAAAGCCGCCATAGTGCTATAAAAACCGGGATAAGAAATACCAAATACACCCACGTTACCGTTATTATTGGGTATGTTTTTTACCATCCATTCAATAGCATCATAGGTATCACTGGCTTCATCTACATCCTTTTTAGTTTTTTTATTTTCGATAAAAGGCCTTACGTCTTCAAATACTCCTTCACTCATAAATTTCCCACGAACATCCTGAAGAACGATGATATAATTCTCCTTAAGATAATTTACCCAATGTGAAGTATAAAGGCGGGGTGTAAATTTGTTTTTTCCATAAGGAGCGCAGGAGTAGGGGGTTCGCATCATTAAAGTGGGATGTTTTTCAGATGCATCTTTGGGAGCGTAAATGGCTGTGAATAATTTAACACCGTCGCGCATGGGAATTAACACTTCCTGCTTTGTGTAATTTTTTGCAAGCCATATCGTGTCAATAGTTTGACTGTTTATTCGGAGACAAAAGGCTACAAAAAGAGATAATAAGTACTTCGACATATATCTATGACTTTAGCTCTTAAAATTACTGGTTTTTTGATTAACAAAGCTCCGTTAAAAACATTAAATTCATAAAGCTAAAATGACTGTTAATTCCCGCTATTTTTAAAGGATAATGGGTAGTGAAAAGAAAAATAAATACAGGGGAGCTGAGGTAGACCAAAATTCGGCCGAGTTGGGCGAAACGAATATTGGAGAGAATAATGTTATTGACTACGAAAGCCTTGTAGATGCTCGAAAAAACAGGCCAAAAGCCCCGAGAGAGCGTGTGGCAAAAGAGCCTAAACAAACCAAGGAACCCAAGGATTTTGAAACTAAAACATCAAAACCCGTTTCAACTAAATCTGTTTCTGAAGAGAAGGTAACGCTTGTTCAGCGCTGGAAGCAGTTGGTTGTTCTTTATAAAAACGAAAAAACGACGAAAATTGTCGGACTGTTACTCATTTTGATTTCCGCCTACCTTAGCATTTGCTTTGTGTCGTACTTTTTGAGTTGGGATGTGGATCAGGATAAAGTTCTGGGAGGTGTTGCGGAACTTTTTAAACCAGAAACAAAGGTTGTAAATTGGTTAGGTAAAATAGGCGCCCTGGTGTCACACTGGTTTATGTACAAAGGATTTGGAGCTGCTTCATTCATTGCGGTTCCGGTCTTGTTCACCTATGGTTTACAAAAACTAACTCAAAAACAACTCATTAATACAGGCGTATTCAATGCAAAGTGGCTATTTGCCATGGTTTGGAGTTCTCTGCTGTTGGCCTGGGTTTTTTCGGATAGCTTGTTCTTTATGGGCGGAGGTTTTGGTTATTTTATTAACCAAAAAATAGCTAATTACGTAGGTAATGTGGGTCTTGTTGCCCTGCTTGGTTTTTCAATGCTTACTTTTTTAGTGATTATTTTTAACATCAATTTCAGTTTTCCGTCAAGACCTACGATAGAAGAGGATGAAGAAATCCAGGACGAGTTAAACCCCTCAGAAAAGCAACCCGAATCAAAATCTTTCAATTCATCTTTTAATGAGGTTAAGGATTTAAAACTAACGCCTGAAGAGGAGGCTGGCTTGCTAAATTTTGAAGTCATTACTAAAGAAACAACTAATGGGATTACGGAGGTAGTGGAAAAGCAAGAGCCAGCTTTTAATGAAGTAGGTTTTGAGGTGTTGCCCTCCGCGGAAGCTGTCTCTGTGGAAAAACAGTTAGATGAACATCAGGCGGATCTCACGTCGACAGGAGTTACGCGAGTTGAAAATCATGAATCAAAAGGAGAGCCTGAACTTGAGATTGCAAAACCTGTTGACGAACCGATTTCTACTGACGACGAGAATAAAGCGGCGAAATTGGTAGAACAATTTGGGGAATATGACCCGACGCTAGATTTAGGTTCATATCAGTTCCCAAGTTTCGATTTACTGAATGACTATGGAAACATACAAAGTAAAGTCAATCAAGAGGAACTCATTGCAAACAAAAATAAAATATTAAGTACACTAAAAAATTACGGTATCGAAATCGATAAGATTATGGCAACAGTTGGGCCAACCGTAACACTTTATGAAATAGTTCCTGCTGCAGGAGTGCGTATCAGCAAAATTAAAAATCTGGAGGATGATATTGCTCTGAGTTTGGCTGCTCTTGGTATTCGCATTATTGCTCCAATTCCAGGTAGAGGGACCATTGGTATTGAAGTGCCAAACCAAACACCGGAAATGGTGCCTATGAAAAACATTCTGGCATCAGAAAAATTCAATAATTCACAATTTGAATTACCAATTGCTTTGGGTAAAACCATTAGCAACGAAATTTTTATTGCTGATTTGGCAAAAATGCCTCACCTGCTTATGGCCGGAGCCACAGGCCAAGGAAAATCGGTAGGACTTAATGCTGTTTTGGTTTCACTACTTTATAAGAAGCATCCCTCACAAGTAAAATTTGTTTTAGTGGATCCTAAAAAAGTAGAACTAACTTTGTTTAAGAAAATAGAGAGACACTTTTTGGCCAAACTACCTAATTCAGAAGATGCCATTATTACTGATAATACGAAGGTTATACATACATTAAATTCTCTTTGTATTGAAATGGATAACCGATATGCTCTTTTACAGGATGCTCAGGTAAGAAACATCAAAGAGTATAATGCAAAGTTTGTTCAACGTAAACTAAATCCTAATGATGGGCATAAATTTTTACCTTATATTGTTTTAGTGGTGGATGAGTTTGCCGATTTGATTATGACGGCAGGTAAGGAAGTTGAAACGCCAATTGCCCGTTTGGCGCAATTAGCAAGGGCCATTGGCATTCACTTAATTATTGCTACGCAAAGACCTTCCGTTAACATAATAACAGGAACCATTAAGGCCAATTTCCCGGCCCGCATCGCATTTAGAGTAACGAGTAAAATCGACAGCCGGACTATTTTAGATTCTGGTGGTGCCGACCAATTGATAGGGCGAGGGGATATGTTATTAAGTACCGGAAATGATCTAATTCGTATACAATGCGCTTTCGTCGACACACCGGAAGTCGAAAAAATAACAGATTTTATAGGCAATCAAAGAGCTTATCCAAGCGCGTTCATGCTGCCTGAATATGTTGGCGAGGAAGGCGAAGGTGGCAAAGAGGAAGTGGATTTGAGCGAACGTGACAAAATGTTCGATGAGTCGGCAAAATTGGTGGTTCAGTTTCAACAAGGTAGCGCCTCGTTTTTGCAACGAAAACTTAAACTAGGGTATAATCGGGCTGGAAGAATTGTAGACCAATTAGAAGCTGCCGGCATTATCGGGCAATTTGAGGGTTCAAAGGCCAGAGAAGTGCTGGTAAAGGATATGCAACAACTGGAAGAAATTTTGCAAAAATTAAGAAATCGTTAGTTTTTCTTAAACCTTTTTTATCTTTGGCGGTCTAAATTGGTATCAAACTTGCTTTATTAAGATTATGAAGAAATTAATGTTAATCCTTTTGGTGAGTGTTTCATTTTTTATGAATGCTCAGGATCAGGATCCCAAAGCAAAAGCCATATTGGATGATTTGAGCAAAACTACCAAAGCTTATAAAACGGTGTTGGCAGACGTTATATTCAGCACCTTTAACAAAGATAAAAAGCCTTTAGAAAAGCCTCAGAGCTGGAAAATTAACGTGAAAGGCCAAAAATTTAAACTGGAAATTCCTGGGACTTCCATTGTGTGTGACGGTAAGACTTTATGGAATTATAATAAAGACGCAAAAGAAGTCACTATAAAGCATTTTGATGCCGAGAACGATGAGCAAAATCCGGCCAAAATATTTACCATGTATGAAAATGGCTATAAATACAAATATTCAAAAGAAGAAAAAGCAGGAGGGGTACTATGTCATGTCATAGATTTATATCCAACAATTAAACCTGAGAAAAAGAAATTTCATACAGTAAAGCTTTATGTGGACAAAGTAAAAAAACAAATTGTTCAACTCAAAATGATGATGAAAGATGGAGGCACTCAGGTATATGACATTAAAAGTATGAAGCCGAACACCGAAATGGCCGATAATTTGTTCGTGTTTAACATAACTGGATTAAAGGCTGATCAAATCAACGACGAGAGAGATTGAGTGATGGATTTGTCCAAGCCTTACAAAAAGAGCCCAATTAAAGGTTCTAAAGGGTTCCCCTCAAAGCTTGCTCCCTCTCAATAGACTCAAACAAAGCTTTAAAGTTACCGGCACCAAAACCTCTGGCTCCCATACGCTGTATAACTTCGTAAAACAAGGTAGGTCGGTCTTCTACGGGTTTGGTAAATATTTGCAGTAAATACCCTTCCTCATCTGCATCCACCAATATGGATAATTTTTGAAGTTCTTTAATATCTTCCTTAAAAGCGTCCTTATGAACCCCTAACCTGTTTGGCACCGCATCGTAATAAGCTTGTGGTGGAGGCGGTAAAAACTCTACACCCCGAGCCTTTAGTGCAGAAACTGTTTTTACTATGTCATCGGTAGCTAAGGCTAAATGCTGAACGCCTGCACCTTCATAAAAATCAATATATTCTTCAATTTGGGATTTTTTCTTGCCCTTGGCCGGCTCGTTTATTGGAAACTTAATGCGACCATTACCATTACTCATAACCTTACTCATTAAAGCTGAGTACTCGGTAGTTATTTGTTTATCGTCAAAACTTAAGAAGTTCACAAATCCCATTACATCTTCATACCACTTTACGGTGTCATTCATCTGGTTCCAACCTACATTGCCAACCATGTGGTCAATAAATTTAAGGCCAACAGGTGTGGGATTATAATCCGATTTCCACTCTTTGAATCCTGGTAAAAATATACCCTTATAGTTTTTACGTTCAACAAACATGTGTACTGTTTCACCGTAAGTATAAATACCTGCTTTAACAACTTCTCCGTGCTCATCTTTCTCAACCGTTGGTTTCATAAAAGGTTTGGCACCACGTTTGGTTGTTTCTTCAAATGATTTGCGCGCATCTTCCACCCAAAGTGCAATTACTTTAACACCATCGCCATGCTTTTTAACATGCTCGCCTATTTGGGAATCGCTGGTTAATGATGTGGTTAAAACCAGACGAATCTTATCTTGTTTGAGAACATACGAGGTACGGTCTTTTAAGCCGGTTTCCAAACCAACATAAGCTAGTGATTGAAAACCAAATGCAGTTTTATAATAATGTGCAGATTGTTTGGCATTGCCCACGTAAAATTCCACATAATCTGTTCCTAAAAGTGGAAGAAAATCCTTTGCGCCTTCAAATATTTTTTCCAAACCGTATTCTACGTTTTTTATCGGTGTTGACATATTTCTAATTTTTAAATTTATAGGATAATTGACAGTTCAA
>CALMND010000157.1 GCA_937868565.1 uncultured Bacteroidota bacterium
TTTATTACAAAAAATGAAAATATAAAAGAGAAGTTAAAAGAAGCAAAAGATTTAGTAAATTTATTAAACTTGCGAAAATCTACACTTTACAAAATTGTTTTGATAATTGTAGAAAAACAAATATCTTTTTTTGTTGGAGGAGAGTTAAGAACTTTTTCAATGCAAGAGATTGCAGCTGAATTAGGATTTGCAGAATCAACAATTAGTAGAGCTGTTTCAAATAAATATATTGAGTGTAATTTAGGTATTTATCCACTTAAATTCTTCTTTTCAAATGGTGAGCATTTTTATGGTTTCAAAAATCACATCGCAAAAATGGAGATAGAATTCCTTGCTTATAATTTTTAATTCATCTTCTGATTTTTCAGGAAAAGATTTTTTTAAATTCTCAGCAACAACATCTTTACGATACCTTATTAGGTAATAAATGATAAGATAAAAAAAACTACTTATGAGGTAAATAACCCAAAAGGGTAGAACTGAAATACGATAAAGTAGGGGAACGACTGTTATGTTGAATATCAGCTTGCCCACCTTAAAAATTTGGCTTTAACAAATACTTGCTATAAAAATCGACAATATGTTTTACAGCTTCATCGGCGGTGTCAACGAGTTTAAATAATTCTAAATCAGATGAGTTAATATTTTTTTGACCTTCCAGTACAGTGCTTTTTAACCAATCTAGCAAACCCGTCCAGTATTCCGAACCAACCAACACCACAGGAAATTGTGCTATTTTGTTAGTTTGAACGAGCGTAAGTGCTTCAAACAGTTCGTCTAAAGTTCCAAATCCACCCGGCATAGCTATAAAACCCTGAGAGTATTTTAAAAAAATAGTTTTACGCACAAAGAAGTAATCAAAGTCAATGCTTTTGTCTCGATCGATAAACTGGTTATTGGTTTGTTCGAAAGGCAAAACAATATTTAAGCCTACAGATTTTCCTCGGCCATCTCTGGCACCCTTGTTAGCTGCCTCCATAATTCCCGGCCCGCCACCTGTAATAATACCATAACCTTCCTTTACCAGTTTAAAAGCGATTTCTTCTGCTAATTTATAATATTTATTTTCGGGTTTTGTTCTGGCACTACCAAAGATAGAAACACAAGGGCCAATTCTTGACATTTTTTCGAACCCTTCCACAAACTCGCTCATTATCTTAAAAATGTGCCAGCTGTTTTGAGCTTTGATGTCGTTCCAATCCTTGTCTGCAAAGGCGTTTCTTATTTTATCTTCTCCCTCAGGTGTCATATAATTTATTTTACAATCTACTTAATTAACAAAAGAACCTTACCGCTACTGAAATTCAATACTTTTAAAGGCCTCCTTCTTTTAATCGCTCGGCGTTTTCAGCAAATTGGAGTTTATCAATCATTTCCTGAATGTCACCATTTACAAAATTTGTAAGGTCATATAGCGTTACATTAATGCGGTGGTCTGTAATCCTGTTTTGAGGATAATTGTAGGTTCTGATTTTTGCGCTTCTATCACCAGTGCTCACCATGGTTTTTCTTTTTTTAGTGACTTCTTCTAAACGTTTTTGATATTCAATATCATAAATTTTTGAACGAAGCATTTGCATGGCTTTTTCTCTGTTCCCTAATTGATTTCTTTCGGTTTGACAGGTTACAACTATTCCCGATGGTTTATGCGTGAGAATTACTTTACTTTCCACTTTATTCACGTTCTGCCCTCCAGCTCCACCGCTACGGGCAGTTTGCATCTCGATGTCGGCATCCCTCAATTCAACGTCTAACTCTTCTGCTTCTGGCAAGACTACCAGGCTTGCCGCAGAGGTATGAACCCTGCCTTGGGTTTCGGTTGCCGGAACTCTTTGAACACGGTGAACACCGCTTTCAAATTTTAATGTGCCGTAAGCACCATTACCTTTTACGTTGAAGACAATCTCTTTAAAGCCACCCATGGTGCCAGGGCTCGAATCGACCACCTCTACCTGATATCCTTTTTTTTCACAGAATCTCGAATACATTTCAAAGAGGTTGCCTGCAAAAATCGAAGCTTCATCGCCGCCGGTGCCCGCTCGAAGCTCCATCACACAATTCTTAGTATCTTCGGGGTCCTTCGGAATAAGCATCAACCTTATCTCCTCAATCAGTTTTTCTTCTTTTAAGCGGTTCTCTTCCAACTCTGCCTTTGCCATTTCCAAAAAATCCTTGTCTTTTTCGTTGGCCAATACTTCTTTAGCACTTTCAATGTTTGAGAGGGCTTTTTTATAGTCGTTAATATAGTTTACTATTTCACCAAGTTCTTTGTATTCAATATTGAGTTTTTTAAATAACTTCATATCGGCAATTACCTTTGGGTCAGATAACTTAAGTTCCACGTCTTCGTAACGCCGTTTTATTTCTTCTAATTTTTCGAGCATAGCAATTTCAGGACGGTAAAGTTAACAAATTGATTAGATGCGAACTCTATTTGAACAAAATATTGCACGAATAGCGGTTTTATACGAAGTATACTTTTTATTGGCGATAGAATTTGAACTTGTATGTTAGGGTTTAAAACGATAGAATGCTTTTAATTTAACGACTCTCAAAAACTAGTAAGAAAAATGATGATAAACGTTTACAAAAAAAGCGAAGCAATTAACTAGAATTTACTTCTCAAGCGAGCAGATTTACGCTGTTGTTTAAAGGTATAACTCCCTCTTAACTCCAAACTAACAAATGTATCTTTTTGTTTATCGCCACGTTGAGCTGCAACTCCATCCACATTTGCGTGGTCAGTTGGTATACCCAAATAAGGGTCAGCCATTTTCGCAGAAAGAGGACCGTAATTTGCAGCCAAAGCAGCAGGGTCATAATAAACGCCACCTACGTCATCAATATAGTCGGTAAATGTTTTTCTGTAACAAAACTCAATTCCAATAGACCAAATTTTACTTACCGTTAATTTGTAATAACCACCAATTGGAATAGAAAGACTAATTCTTTTGTATTGCTTTGGACCTCCCTCTAACCCTTGACCCTCTGTGTGAAGTGGCCTCAAAGCCACATATTCATTTGTTCCAGGAATTCTTCCTTTGGGATTAAAATAAAACACGCCAATACCTAAAAATCCATAAAGATTATGGGACATATTTTTAAATTTTTGCGTATTTCTTTGAACGCCATAATGACCTCCCCCCCTTTTAATTCTCTGGATTCCAGCTTCGCCACGAACCGACAATTCAAAAATATTTGATTTAAAGTTCAGATTTCTGGGACGACGATAAATATCGTTAGTCTTGGCATCATCACCCTTAACGACAAGATAATTAAATTTAGAAGCTACATTTATATTTTTATGTAATCTGTAGGTGGCACCAAATCCGAAAGCACTTCGGGTTTGACTAAAGTCAAGATCAGCGGGGCTGTAATCTGTACCCTTTCGGTCTCTTCCACCTAAATCTCCCAAAAAATTGGCAGATCCAAGGGTAACAAAAATCTCTCTTCTGAATTTTTTCCACTCGTGAGGACGCAGAAAAGCTTGCGCAAAAACGCAAGAGGAAACAATACAAAATATAATCAAAAAATATACTCTTTTCATTGACAATTGTGCGGTAAATATCCAGCTAATATATTGCTTTTTATTGAAACAAAAAAGCCTGGGTTCAAACAAACTCACAAAAGTGATACAATAGTTAATATACGCCGATTAATTAAAAAATAAGTCGTTAAAATTCACTAGGTAAACCTTTTCTGTAGCTCTGGTAATTGCCGTGTAAAACCACCTGGCAAAATTCTCATTTAGCCCTTCATCCTTTAAATACCCCTGATCAATAAATACTACTGGCCATTGACCTCCCTGTGATTTATGGCAGGTGATGGCATAACTAAATTTTACCTGGAGGGCATTAAAATAAGGGCTGTTTTTGAGATAAGCCATTCTAAGTCCTTTAACGGGCTCATCTTGAACATCAGCCAGAACGTTCTGATAAAGAGTGGTTAACCGTTCGGTGTTAAGTGAAGGATCATCAGTATACAAACAATCCGTTATTAGCTTTACAATCAGTTCATTGGAGTCGTTTAATTTAATTTTGCAGTCACAAAAATTAAATCCATATAAACTTTCTCTTTTAGTAATTTTGGTAATATCGGCCATGTCGCCGTTGGCAATAAATGAAGCCTCCAATCCAGTTCCCGGTAGCCAGTAGTAATTGTTTTTCACAATCATTATTTTGTCACCCGCACAAATGTCTTCTTCGTATAACTTAATACGGTTTCGAAAGCTTTGGCTGAATAAATTGGCTCTTTTATTGCTTCGGGTAATAATAATCATGTTTTCTTCTCCATAATTGCTTACACATGAGTTTAAAACATCCTCTAATTCCTCACCGTTTATGCGAATAAAGTCCTTGCGACAAACGAGTTTTGGAAAATGGAAGTTTTCCTTAAACAAAGTGTTCCTAATCGTAGTTGCATTTAACAAAATACCGCTGTCTAATCTTTGTCTTGCCACCTCAGTTAGTTCAAATTGTCTTATGTTAAGATAAAAGACACGCGAAAGGTAATCCTTATCCAATGCAGGACTTAAATCGGTGCCTATCGGTGGCAACTGAGCAGTATCACCTACTAAAATTAGTTTGCAATTATGTCCGCTATATATATATTCAAACAAATTTTCAAGCAAACTGCCTAAAAGAGTATCGTTATTTGAGTCTGCTCCAATCATCGAAGCCTCATCCACAATAAACAAAGTATTTTTATGAAGATTTTCCGCCAGAGAAAAATGTACAGAACCATCGCTCACTATCTCTTTCCTAAAAATTTTTTTATGAATAGTTTGCGCTTGATTTTGAGAATAATTACTTATTACTTTAGCCGCCCGGCCTGTTGGTGCCAATAAAACGCTGCGCCACTTGATGTTGGGCAATGACTTTGTAATAGCTGAAATCAAATTAGTTTTGCCCGTTCCCGCGTAACCTTTTAAAATGAAAACTCCTCGTTCGTCGTTTTCAAGTATGAACTCAGAAATTTTTGCAATAGCTATTTCTTGCTCGTGGTTAGGGGCGAAGGGTAAGCCAGCAATTACTTGCGCGGTAAATGAACTAAGTGTAACTGGCTTATGCATCAAAACCAAAAGTATGAACAAAATCTGACCAAATAAGGGTCTGAAAAATTGTTTTTTAAATGCAGAAAGTCTTAGCTTTGTTCGTTAACTAATGAGTGAAGGATTTCTTACCAAACGGTTTTTGAGTCAAGAGGTAAAACCTGGAGAGCCTCTCTTTCTTTCCATGTTTCTTGGAAAGCAATCATTTCAATACTCCATTTCAACAAACGGTTTTAAAAATGTAGTTGAATTATGTGATGAACATTTTGTTGGTCACGCATTTCACTGGAATGACGCGATTAATTTTTTTGTGAAAAATCACCAGTTACAACTTAAACATTTTGAAAAGGTAAATATTGTTCTGTTGAATAATGATTTCACCATGACACCTGAAGCATTTGTACAGGAATCAGAAATAAGAAAAATATTACATTTTACCACGGGCGCTTCCAATACTGCTTCACTTATACAGCATCATGTGCAGAACGCAAGATTTAGCTTTACAGTTGAGTCGGAATTACTAAGCTGTCTCGAGAAGACTTTTCCGCAAGCCTGTATAAGACATTCCGGAGCTGTATCCCTTCACCAATTGTTCAATAACCACTCTTTAGTTAATTCAGAAGTGTTTTTAAATATCGGGGAACATTTTATTGAATTGGCTGCGCGTAATAAAAGTGATGTTCTGTTTTACAATGTGTTTGATTTTGAAAACAATGAAGATGTTTTATATTATCTTCTGTTCATGATGGAGCAATTTAATCTAAATCCTCTTTTGGTAAGACTGAGATTAGCTGGGCAGAGGGCCGCCGATGATGACTTAATAAAAAGCATAAAAAAGTATGTGAAGCAGGTTGATTTTGGCGCCCATGACCCTGCACTAAATTTTAGCGACGAAATAAAAAAACTACCCTCGCATTATTATTTTACGCTCTTCAATCAGCACTTATGCGAATTATAGGCGGTATACACAAGGGTAGGGTATTGAAAGTTCCCCTGGGCTTGCCCTTAAGGCCAACAACGGACTTTGCCAAAGAAGCGCTTTTTAATATTTTAGCTAATAAAATTGACTTTGAGAGCATAAGGGTTTTGGACTTATTCAGCGGAACAGGGCATATTTCGCTGGAGTTTGCGTCACGAGGAGCAAAGGAAGTGGTTAGTGTTGACAAAAATTTTAAATGCATTGGTTATCTCAAAGCCGCCGCAAGGGAACTTAATTTGAAAGTCAATACAGTTAAATACGATGTGTTTACCTTTTTAAATAACGGCGGGACAAATTTTGATTTAATTTTTGCAGACCCACCCTATGATTTGGAAGGGATTCCGGACATACACCAAAAAATATACGAAAAGAAAATTTTAAGCCCGGAAGGCTTGTTGATTATTGAGCATGGTTCTAGGACAAAACTGGATCATTTGGAGGGTTTTATTGAACTGAGGAAATATGGTAATGTGAACTTTAGTTTTTTTGGTAATAGCTAAAGAGTCGCCGATAATTAATTTTTAATTCATCCTTTCTTCCTACCTAATAAGCATCACTTTTCCATTCAAGGATTTAGCCCAACCATTTCTGGCGGACAAATTCAGTTTCCAGTTATAAGCACCCTGGGGGCAGTCAAGAGCTTTGTAAGTTCCGTTCCATGCAGCATTAAGCTCGTTTGATTCAAAAATAGTATTCCCCCAACGGTCAAAAATAGTTAGCTGTAAAAACTTAAGCCCGGTACCTTTTATTTCAAACACATCATTTAAGCCATCGCCGTTAGGTGTAAACACATCGGGCACAAACACGTTAAAATCAGGTTCCACACTTAAAGACTTTACCACACTATCCACACAACCCTTATTATCCTGAACCATTAAAGCCATGGCATAACTACCAGGCTCTCTGAAAAAATAAGCCATATCCTGACTACCCGCCTTAAGCCTGTCACCCGAATCAGGATGAATAAACCAATCCCATTTCATCTGGTTATCACCCTTTGAAGTATTTACAAACAAAACATCATCACCATTTTCCACCGGTTTTGCCGGACTCCAGGTAAAATCCGCCACCGGTAAAGGCCAGGCGTTTACCACATAAGTTTGTGTATTCACACAGCCAGTCACAGTATCCCTTAAACTACCATTAATCACATAATCCCCCGCCAGCTTAAAGTAAAACTTAAAGTCGTTTCTTGAAAACAACTCATTACTTACTTGCCAGTTGCTGAGGATGTTTTTTGCATTGGAAGCCGCATTAAAATTAAAATCAGACCAAAAGGGCACACAAGCCTGCATTTTTGTTCCAAGCAAACT
>CALMND010000158.1 GCA_937868565.1 uncultured Bacteroidota bacterium
AGAAAACAAGCACATTATTCACTCGTCTCTTACCTTTACATTTCAATTACCTAAACTTGCCTTTCTGTTTTCCGAAAATCAAAATTATGTCCCTGAATTTGAAATTTTGGATATTGGTCTCGATCCTCAGGGGATTTCAGAACAAAATACAGCACATTATTTTATTACTAAAAAACTAATTTCTTCTTTACTCAAAAAGAGAAATAAATTTTCGCATAAAGGAACTTATGGTCATGCTCTTTTAATTGCAGGAAGCAAAGGTAAAAGCGGGTCGGCCATCATCGCTTCCAAAGCCTGTATGAGAAGTGGCACTGGCTTATTTACGCTTCACTCAACAAAAGAAACCAATTCGGCTTTACTTCATCATTTACCTGAAGCAATGAGTAGTGAAGATTCTAGTCCCGATTTTATTTCAGAAGTCGGGAAATTAGAAAATTACGAAGCCATCGCTTTTGGTCCAGGCGCAGGACTCCAAGAAGAAACTCAGACAGTACTTAAAAAAATTCTGAATTATTATGCCGGTAAATTAGTGTTAGACGCGGATGGTTTAAACATCCTTTCAGAAAATAAAACCTGGCTGAACTTTTTACCGGCCTCCGCTATTCTTACGCCACACCCCAAAGAATTTGATCGATTAACACAAAACCACAGCAATGATTTTGAACGATTTGCTACGCTCAAACAATTTGTCATCAAACACAGTTGTATTGTTATTTTAAAAGGAGCGCATAGTGCTGTTGCCATGCCCGATGGCCATGTGTTTTTTAATTCTTCAGGAAATGCCGGTCTCGCTAAAGCAGGAAGTGGTGATGGTTTAACAGGAATTATTTTGGGTTTGTTAAGCAGGGGCTATACTCCGCCTCAGGCCGCACTTATTGGAACTTATCTTCATGGTCACGCTGCCGATCTGTGTTTAAAGAAGAAAGGCATGGAAAGTATTCTTATCACTGATGTGATTGAACAGTTGCCAAAAGCTTTTCAAAAACTTGGCGCTTGAAATCACTAAAAGCCTTTGTGTACTTATACTTCCTAAGCTAAATGATTACCCCCAGAAAACGCAACAAGGTACTTCGATGCTTCATGCCAAACTCCATTAGGATTTAGTACCTTTACCACATGGTAAAAATTGGAAACACCATAGAACTTCCAGAATTTCCTTTATTACTTGCACCTATGGAGGATGTTAGTGATCCTCCTTTTCGTTACGTGTGCAAACAACACGGAGCCGATTTAATGTATACCGAGTTTATTAGCAGCGAAGGTTTAATTCGTGATGCCATTAAAAGCAAGAAAAAACTCGATATTTTTGATTACGAAAAACCAATTGGGATACAAATATTTGGTGGAGACGAGGAAGCTATGGCCTTGTCGGCAAAAATTGTTGATGCAACAAACCCCGATTTAGTTGATATTAACTTTGGCTGCCCGGTAAAAAAAGTGGTGTGTAAAGGTGCGGGAGCCGGTGTTTTAAAAGATGTGAATTTGATGGTACGTTTGACCAAGGCAGTTATTAAGAGTACGTCCTTGCCTGTTACTGTAAAAACACGTTTAGGTTGGGATGAATCTATGATAAATATTATGGAGGTGGCAGAACGTTTGCAAGATATCGGCGTACAGGCAATCACCATTCATGGCCGCACGCGCTCGCAAATGTACAAAGGCAACGCTAATTGGAATTACATTGCCGAAGTGAAAAATAATCCGCGTATAAAAATTCCCATTTTTGGTAATGGAGATATAAATAGCCCTGAAAAAGCCTTGGAATATAAAAACAAGTATGGAGTTGACGGAATTATGATTGGCCGCGCTGCCATTGGATACCCCTGGATATTTAATGAGATAAAGCACTTTTTTAAAACAGCCGGTCATCTGCCCCAACCAACTATTAGTAACCGTGTTGAAGTATGCAAAACGCATGTTTTAAAATCGGTGGAATGGAAAGGGGAAAAATTAGGATTACTTGAAATGCGTAATCACTATGCTAATTACTTTAAAGGCATTCCTAATTTTAAAGAAACACGAACTAAGTTAGTTACTCTTAATTCGCTTAATGAAATTTTAGATGTTTTAAATGCAATCGAAATAAATAGCGAATTTGCTATGAGCTAAATTAATCTTAACGAAGTTTATTTTATCCATAGTGCAAATTGGAAACAACTTTTTACTCCTTAATGATCTTAATCAAATCCGAGCGTTGTTGTTTTGAAGCCAAGCGCACAAAATAAGTTCCTCTCGCAAAGTCATCCATACTTATTTCAAACGTTCTTTGTTCAGCGTCAAAATTAAGTTCCCCTTCCAACAAAGTCCTACCAAGCAAATCCTGTATCATGAAGTTTAATTGAGTACTTGTTGAGGATAGAGCCCTTACGCTTAGCTTCCCGTGTGTGGGGTTAGGAAATAAGGAATACTCATTATTATCTATGTGAAACAGTTTTGTAAAACCCTCACACAGCGACACGCTAACCGTAAAAGCGCTTATATTCGTGCAGCCGAGCATGTCGGTGCCGTTGCAGCTATATGTTACCGTTGAGCTTGGAGTAAAAACAATTTGGCTTCCACTTTGGTTTCCGGGTAACCAGGAATAAGTGGTGGCGCCACTTGCGTTTAATGTTGCGTTTTGGTTCAAACAAATTAATGTATCATTTGAAGTAATTAATACCTGAGGAAGTAAGTTCACAGTAACTGTTACGATAGTGGAATTTTCACAACCAAATATATTGGCCCCCATAATTGAATAAGTTGTTGTGGTGGTCGGACTAACGGAAACAAGCGGAGTATTGCCACCGTTACTCCAGGTGTAGTTTACGGCACCCGTTGCAATTAGATTGGTTGAGTTTCCATAACAAATAGAAGTGGGACCGCTAATGTTTATTGTCGGCAAGGAACTTATAGACACTCCCGCTGTAGCAGAATTAACACAACCCCCAGAATTTCCCGTTACAGTATAAACTGAATTCGCTTGTGGAGAAAATGTAGCTGAAGAAGAAAACCCTCCGGCATTGCTCCAATTATAGGAGTTGGCGCCATTGGCAGTAAAACTTACAGTGGCTCCTGGACAAATGGTTTGCGAGTTTCCCGCAATCGAAACGCTAGGAAGGCCTGAAATAAAAACAGTTTGCATAAATACACTGCCACTGCCAAATTGATTATCGGCCTGCAAACTAATAGTGTAAGTTCCTGCAGTTGCAAATGTAATGTTTGGGTTTGCTGATGTTGGTGAGTTAATGATAACGCCCGCTGCAGGAATTGCAGACCATGACCAGGAGGTTGGCGCGTAAGTCGATTGATCCGTGAAAGGGATGGCTGTTCCTACACATTTGGCAATTGGGTTAATACTAAAATTACTAATTGGTGGTGGGCTATACAAACTTGCAACCCAAACACCCCGGCCGTAGGTTGAAGCATGCAGTAAAGTTGGGCTTGCCGGAGAAATTTCCAGTTCGGAAATTGGTACGTTTGGTAAGTTTGAATTATAAAGTGTCCAACTCACTGAAAGATTATCGCGATAATAAATTCCAACATCCATTCCAATGTACACCCTATCGTTTGTGCCAGGCTGGTAAACAATACAATTTACGGGAATGTTGGGTAAACCTGCGCTGAGATTTAACCAGCTTGCGCCTCCGTTGGTAGTAACAAAAACTTTATTGCCTGACACATATCCACTGAAAACTACCCACGCATTGTTGGCGTCTAAAGGGTCGACGCACACATACTCCGGTTGAGCTGAGCCTATCGGTAACAAACCTGAAATATTGCTCCATGTTTGTCCTCCATCCATCGTTTTAAATACGCCAGCGTTTTTTAAAACATAAATTACCTGATTGCTGGAAGGCGCTATTGCGAACTCAACAATACCGCCTGACGCCGGAATTGGTGTAAGGCTCGACCAACTTACAGCAAGATTGCTTGATTTAAATAAATCCTCCCGGCCACAATACAATACGCTCGAGTTCAAAGGATCCTGCTTCCAAATGGTTACCCATGGTGCATTGCCGGTTAATCCGCTCACACAACCCGTCCAGGAAGCACCACCGTTGGTAGAACGTTGCATGCCTCCAACCTGATATTCTCCAAATACATTGTTGTCGTTCGTACGATCGTAAAAACAATCCATACCGTCACCACCAAGGGTAGCACTGTAATTTACGCCATTCCAAATGTTTGTACCATTATCCTGATGTCCGGTAATCCACTTGTTGGCGGTAAGCGAAGACATTCCAATTTTGTATATCTGAGAAATATTTATAGTGCCGGATATTTCGGTCCAGGTTGCGCCTGTTCGTTTATAAATAGTTCCATCGTTTGCATTGTATAATGTTCCATTCGCATCGTATTCCAAATCATGTTGGTCTGCATGTGTAAAAGGTGCCCCACCTCCACCAAACCAATGACCATAAAGTGACCAGGAGTTTCCGGCATTCGTAGTTCTCCACACATTTACGCCGCCAACCACAACATCATTTTTGTTTGTTGGAGACACGGCAATGCACAAGTCGTACCATCCTTGCCCACCCGAATCATTACCGGCTACTGCCCAACCTAATAAATTAAGTGTATTAGTTGACGCGGTAAAAGCACTTCCACTATTGGTAGATAAATAAAATCCCTGATAGCCGCTGTTTGCACTGCTCGACGCAAGAACATACACATAATTGGCATCGGCTGGCGTTACGGCTATAGCCATGCGGTTAACGCCGGAATTAGGAATTCCATTTGTAATCGCGGTAAAGTTTACTCCTCCATTGGTAGACATACTGAAGAAGGAGCCTGCTGCATAGACGGTATTCGGGTCTCCGGGCTTAAACTCTAAGTCGTAGGTGTTATTTCCATTTATTTGCGTCCAATTTGTTCCGCCATTGATTGTTCGATAAATACCGGAACTTGTTGCTGCCATTACGATTTGAGTGTTGCTTGGATTGATAAGTAGTCGACGAATTACAAAATAGTTATTTACGGTATTCGTCAGGCCGGTGTTAACCCAGGTTGCTCCGCCGTTAGTGCTTTTAAGAACACCTATGCTTCTCGTGTCACCTGCGTCGCCGTCACCTGTGGCAAGATACATAACGCTAGTATTGGTTGGGTCAATAGCTAAATCTGAACAGCCAATAACTGGCAATAAATCAGTGTTTGTTGTCCATGAAATTCCACCATTAACAGATTTCCACAAACCACCAGCGGGTGCGCCAACCCATAGGTTAAGAGTATTTGTAGGGTCTATAGTGATAAAACCCATACGCCCAGATTTCTGAGTGCCGCTCATAGCCCCAAAAGGGCCCATAGGTGTCCACGTAGCGGAGGCTATTAAATTATTTCCACCGATGGTTTTACTCACGTTATTTTTAGCCTGATAGTTAGTTAAAAAATCGTTGTAGTTTTTTGCTGTTTGATTTAATAAGGAAAGATTCCCCGATGGAAAAACTCTCTTTTCAGTAAAATATTCCCAGCGTTTAAATACTTTGTAGCCCTTACCCTTCTCGGTCTTATCGTGAGTGGACCAATAGCTTTCGAACTCGGCTTTGATGTCGTAAAAATTAGCGTTGGGGTCCTGCATTTTATCTACCCATGTTTGCGAAAAACAAAAGAGTGATGATGCAACAAGACAAAATAGAAGGGTAAATTTTTTCATCAATTATTTACTGAAATTTAGATATAGTTTTAGTCAAAAATACAATAATTATGGTAATAAATTAGCCACGAAATGGAATAATGTTAACGCTTAATTTAATGTTAGAAATTCGTTTAGTAAAAGCAAAAATTCCTTCTGCACACTCTGTGTTTTATCATTATTGTACCATTTTTGTGTTATCAATCCCTTTTCTTCTTTAGATACGTTTTTACTTTTCAACTCCATTACTAAATCCTGAAGTATTTTGGGTCGCGGGCCCCAGACAAAAATTTCTTTTAAAGAATTTTTCTCCAAACAAATTAATTTCGGAATGGAGGCACTTCCGTTTGTGTGATAGCGATTTATGAGTTCAGTATTTTCGTCCCTTAACACCAATTTTAATTGAATATTTGGGCATTGTTTTGTAATGGTATAAAGCACGGGTATATTTTGTGACGCGTCTCCACACCAGCCTTCAGTAATCACTAGCCAGATAAATTGTTTTTTCACCTGAGCGAGTTTGGATTTTAACTCATCATTCAGAATAATTGTTTTATCCAAACGGCGCATGCGTTGCAGATTTATTTTTGTGTAGCCAAGGTACTCCTCACTCCGATTGAGACCGGTGGTTTTTCCTCCCGCCATTAATTTTTCTAACAATTGCAGGTATTCGGGATATGAAATTGATTTGGAGAGATGTTCAGTTTTAACCATGATAAAATAATGAAAGCACAAAAATACCTAATTCTTAACTGATGTTTGACACCTCATGCACAGCACTTAATCGGTTAATTTAATTGTTAATAAACAAATTAATGTCTTTACCCTTTAGTATTTCAATTTCATAATTTTAATGCATGATGAAAAAGTTTTTAAGCCTTTGCGTCTTAAGTGTGGTCATGGTAACTTCTTGCGTACCTGGACGTTTGCTCGACGAGTCTAAAGCCAAGTTGAATAATTGCGAAAACGAGTTGGCTTCGATTAAAAAAGCTACACAGGAAAACGACGCCAAACTAGCGGCACTAAAGGAACAAGCTACAAAAGATCAAAAGTCTATGGAAGGTTTAAGAAGGGATACTTCTATTCTTGGCAGTAATTTGCGTTTAACTATGTCTAAACATGATAAACTCAATTCGTTAAACGAACAATTGATGGATAGGTTAAACAAATTAGTGGCGGGTACCGAAAGAGACAATGCGAAACTCAGCAGTAATTTGCAAATGACTCAGGAACAGTTATTAAAAAAACAGGATGAATTAAAGGCACTTGAAACGCAGCTTAACCGGCAAAAGTCAGATTTAGATAACCTGAATGTGGAGCTCAAGAAAAGGGAAGCGCGTGTAAATGAATTGGAAGATATTCTTAAAAGAAAGGAACAAGCCGCAGCTGATTTGCGAAAAAAATTAAGCGATGCGCTGATTGGCTTTGAGGGCAAAGGTTTAACTATTACTCAAAAAAACGGAAAAGTATATGTTAGTATGGATGAAAGTCTTTTATTTGCCAGCGGCAAAACAAACGTGGAATCAATAGGCATAGATGCTTTTAA
>CALMND010000159.1 GCA_937868565.1 uncultured Bacteroidota bacterium
TTAAATGGTCTTTTGTGCTAATTATAATTTCATTAGGAGCAATTGCATCTTATTTAGTGTTTAGCAAGGAATATTTTCCCTATGGAAACGTTTTTATAAATATGGCACTCGGTGCTGAAACCTTTTATGAATCATTAAATGTCGACTTTAAGAACACAACTGTACACACATACTCAAAGGCGTTTGAAACCATAATGGCTAGCGTTAAATATCTTTTTACAACAGGAACGATTTTGATTATCGTATTGGGAGTTTTTAAACTATTTAGGACGAAGTTAAACTCGTACTTTGGTAATCCTTCTGTATTTTTCTTTCTTTTTTTATTTGCATTATATACCGTTATGCTATTAGTTACCGAAAGCTATTTTGACCGTTACCATCTTCCGCTTATAACTTTGGGAATACTGCTTTTAAGTTTCTTAAGAAAAATTTTTAGGGCTACATATAAAGTCTCTTTTTTTGTATTGGTGTTTATGTTTTATGTTTCAGCTTTTGGCACGAAGGACTATCTGAGTTTAAACCGCTGCAAATGGAATGCCTATAAAGAACTTAAAAAATCAAAAAATATTGGTACAGATTTGATTAATGGGGGCTTTGAAATTAATTGCTGGGATGATGGTAAACGCAGTTGGTGGCATAATTTTTTGACCCTCGATAATTATAAATATCTCATTCAATACAGAAATGAAAAGGGATTTAAAAAATACAAAGAAATAGAGTTCCAACGTTACTTTCCTTATAAAAAGGATAAAATATATATATTTGTAAAAGAGGAAGAAGATAATAATTAAGATATGATTAACAGGGTGGTAAAAAATGCTCAAGAAGCATTAAAAGATATTAAAGATGGCATGACTTTGATGGTAGGTGGTTTTGGCCTTTGTGGAATTCCGGAAAACTGCATTGCGGAGTTGGTTAGAAAGGGAACTAAAGGCCTAACCTGTATAAGCAATAATGCAGGCGTAGACGATTTTGGTTTGGGTCTGTTATTGCAAACCAAGCAAATCAAAAAAATGATTTCGAGTTATGTCGGTGAAAACGATGAATTTGAACGCCAGATGCTTAGTGGAGAGCTGGAAGTGGAGTTGGTGCCTCAGGGAACATTGGCAACACGCTGCATGGCTGCTGGTTACGGCATGCCTGTTATTTATACTCCTGCTGGAGTTGGCACAGAGGTTGCTATTGGAAAGGAAGTAAGGAGATTTACTTATAACGGTGAGGAAAAGGAATATCTGATGGAAAAGGCATTTGAGTCTGATTTTGCCTTAGTAAAGGCCTGGAAGGGAGACACGGCAGGTAATTTGATTTTTAAAAGTACGGCTCGTAATTTTAACCCGATGATGGCTATGGCGGGTAAAATAACCATTGCTGAGGTGGAAGAATTAGTTCCCGCGGGAGAACTGGATCCGGATCATATTCATACACCTGGAATATACGTGCATCGTATTTTTCAGGGTGAAAAATATGAAAAAAGAATTGAGCAGAGAACCGTTAGAAAACGTAATTAATCGGCACCCATTTAAGCTGTAATCAGCATTTTGAATTTAGAAATCTTAAAAGGAGGAAATCTTTAGTGTAGCCGTTAATGTTTAAAAGAGTCGCAAATCATAACGGAAGGTTAAATGTTCTAAAAAACAATCTTTTACTGTTATTGGTACTGATCATTTTGTTTTTTTTAAACTCCTACAACACTACGTTATTTCTTCGCCCTTCTTCTATTCATCAGTGGCGACAAGCAGATTGTTTATCCATTGCCAAAAATTATTATGAAGAGGGAATGAACTTCTTTCAACCTAAAATTCATTTTCAGGGTCCAAAGGAAGGCAAGGCCGTAAGCGAATTTCCCATACTTAATTTCACCGCAGCCTATCTTTGGAAAATCTTTGGTGAACACGAGTACCTCTATAGACTGTTAGGTTATGTGATTTATTTAACAGCGATTTTTTTCTTATTCAATTTACTTCTAAGGATAAATATCCGGCCGCTTTTTTGTTTTTTAATAATTGGAATAGTTCTAACATCTCCGCTCATCACCTATTATTGCATTAATTTTATATCCGATGTTCCGGGTTTTTCAATAGGCCTAATTAGCTTTTGTTTTTTTCACAGATTTTATCAATCCAAAAGGACTCTGTTTTTTTATGTTGCTCTTTTTCTGGCCACTCTGGCAGTTCTTATTAAAGCCAGCGCTTTAATACCTCTGGGCATAATTCTTTTCTTTTCTTTGATTGATCTTTTCGGGTTTAACAATTTTTTTTCAACCGAAAAAATATTCAAACACAAAATCCTACCCTCTGTTTTTTTGGTTCTTTCTCCTCTTGCCGTTTTTTCATGGTATTTGTTTGCTTTGAAGTACAATGACAATAATACGAACGATATTTTTTTGTTAAAA
>CALMND010000160.1 GCA_937868565.1 uncultured Bacteroidota bacterium
CGGATATTGGTTTTGTAAATATAATCGTCGTATTTAAGAACATTATCGTTCACGTAATCATCCTCAATGGCATCTGATTGAGAGAAAAACAAAACTGGTAAAAGAATGAAACTAAGAAGATGTATTGTTCTTACCATAGCAACCAAAGATAATTAAAGCTATTACTTAAAACGTTGAGGGTATGATAAATATTGTAAAAAAATATTACATATCAGATTTTATATGAGTTTGAAAAACGTAAATGGTCTTACTTTTTAGCAAAAAGCTCCACTTTTGATTCTTCGTTGTGAAGTAGGCGCTGTATGTTTTTGCGATGAGTAACAATGAGCAAAGCAGCTACAACCACAGAAAATACGGTTAAAATGGGGTCAGTATTGCCAAGCACAAGATTGAGAAAAATCGGGAATGAAATGCCGGCTAACATGGAAGAAAGTGAGACAATACGACTTAAAAACAATACCACTAAAAAAACTATGAGAGATAACGCACAGGAAAATGGAACGATGCAAACCACGATACCCAAAATGGTAGCAACCCCTTTCCCGCCTCTAAAACCAGCGAAAACCGGAAAAATATGCCCGATTAGTGCGGCAACACCAAGACCCAATTGCAGGTTGGTAAACTCTGGAGTTCCATATTTGTATTGGCTTAAGTAAGAAAGCGCAACCGCCAAGGTACCCTTAAGAATATCAATAACTAAAACCGGTATCCCAGCATTTTTTCCGAGCACCCTAAACGTATTGGTTGCACCAGCATTTCCGCTACCAAATTCTCTTACATCAATGTTGTAAAATGCTTTACCTATCCAAACGGAAGTGGGAATTGAACCCAACAAATAAGCTATTAAAACTAAAATGACTACCAATAGTTCTTAATGTTAATTAAATTAGAACAAATTTAAAAATAATCAATAAATTTAAAAAGCACATAAACTTTTTTCAAATTAAAGTTTATGTGCCTCAAAATCAGTTAATTAAGCTACTAATAAGCTCCTTTCAGCTTAACGCCTTGCTCAAGCTTTTGTAAGGCGGTGATATAGGCTCCAATTCTCATACTGGTCTTATAGCGCAAAGCGTTTTGCCAAACTGCTTCAAAAGCTATTTCCATCTTAATATCATGTCTTGAGTTCACTTCTTCCTCTGTCCAGTAGTAACCAGCTTTGTTTTGCACCCACTCGAAATAACTTACGGTAACGCCTCCACTGTTTGCCAAAATATCTGGCACACAAATAATTTTCTTCTCATTCAAAATCGGGTCTGCCTCAGGAGTAGTAGGACCGTTAGCCCCTTCTACAATAAGTTTTGCCTGAATTTTTCCGGCATTTTCTTCAGTAATTACATTTTGTAAAGCGCCAGGAACCAGCACATCACATTTGCTAATCAAAAGCTCACTGCCTTTAATTTCGGTAGCGCCAGTAAAGCCTTTTAAGTTGCGGTTGTTTTTGGACGAGTGCTCTATGGCAGCGGCAATGTCAATTCCTTTTTCATTATAGTATGCTGCACTGTGATCGCCAATACCAACAATTTTAACACCTTGCTCGGCCAGTAAACGTGCAGCATGTGAGCCTACATTTCCAAAACCTTGCACAACAGCAGTGACTTCTGTTGGTTTTAAATTCATTTTCTTGAGGGCGCAAAGTGTATTTATCATAACCCCGCGTCCGGTGGCGGCGTCTCTTCCTAACGAACCACCAACTGCAACTGGTTTTCCAGTAATGACACCTGGGCTGTCTTCGCCAGTGTTTTTATTAAATTCATCTAAAATCCAGGCCATTTCGCGGCCACTGGTTCCCATATCTGGAGCAGGAATATCTTTGTTTACACCAAAAACATCTTTCATAGCAACGGCGTAAGCACGACTTATGCGCTCTAATTCTCCAACACTATGCGCTCTCGGGTCAAGTTTAATGCCGCCTTTCGCCCCACCATACGGTAAGTTGGCAACAGCACATTTAAAACTCATCCAGGCCGCTAA
>CALMND010000161.1 GCA_937868565.1 uncultured Bacteroidota bacterium
AAGAGCGAATCAAGATTAACAAAGTTTTTTATGTCGTTCGTGTAATGATCCAAACATTGCTCAAGCGTTGTGTAACGCCCATCGTGCATGTATGGACCTGTTTTGGTAACATTTCTTAAACTGGGGGTTTTAAATTTAAATGTATCAGTTGCCAACCTGGTAATATGAGCCCTGCCAACGTCATTGTAAACACTGTTAACCGCTAGACCATTATTTCGAAATTGAAAATCGGAAAACAAGGGCTCTTTGTGACAAGCGTTACATTTCGCAATGAAAAGATTATATCCGCGAAGCTCCGCATCATTAAACTGAACCTGATTTTCGCCCCGCTTATAATAATCGTATTTGCTGTTGTAAGAATACATCATACCCATAAATTGTGCCATGGCTCTGAACATACGTTGGGTTGTAACAGAATCAGTTCCGAATGCACCTTTAAACAACTGTTTGTATTTATTGGTAGATTGAAGCTTGGTCACTACATTACCTATGTTTTCAGCCATCTCAATGGGGTTAGTAATAGGGCCAAGAGGTTGCACTTCAATATGATTGATGCCACCATCATGCATAAAATAAGGATGCCAGGTCACATTAAAAATTGCAGGGGTATTCCTTGTGCCTTCCAGTTCGTTTATTCCATGGCTCACGCGGTGCTCTGCGTGCGCAAAAGCAACAAAATTTTGGTGACAGGAACCACAGGAAATAGTATTGTCTTTACTTAACAAGGTCTCGTAAAACAATGCCCTTCCTAAAACAAAAGTACTGTCAGAAAGTACATTCTTACTAAAAGTGTAAACGGGCTGAGGCCAGCCTTTGGGAATAACTTCTTCCAAACGCTTTGCTACCAGAGGTTCTTCTATTTTTGGGTCGACTTTGCATGAAAAAAAAAACAAGAAGTAAACAAATACAAACTATGTTCAGTGGCTTAAACATCAATTATGAATATGTTTGAAATTAAACATGTCCGCATAATTATCCGCAATCAGTTTGGCGTTGCTGCCTGTAGATAAAATGTTGTATTTGGTGTTAAAGTCAATAGTAGTTGGGCTTTTAAACAGTTGATTGACATCGGCACTCAAATGAACAATTGGGCTCGCAGTTAAAGAAACGTTGGCATTACTGCTTCCAAAATTTAAGTCAAAACTGCGTTGTGTTTTATTTGCACCTCCAAACCCGCCAATGTGATAACTTAAGTTTTTGCCCGGATCACCCGATTTTGGAGAGGTTCCTTCAAACTTCATAAAAATATAGCCTGTATTCCATGACCAAAACATGCTTCCTGATACAGCAGGGTCTAAATCACCAGTTTGGGCACCAGATACATTTCTTAAACTGTCAACCCCCAGCATAAACTTAACCGCTTTGTAAGAACCTGCCGGCACACCGCTTATTGAAATAATTAAGCTTGCTGAAGTGGAATGTTTAACAAGGTGATAGCTGTTAGGTTCAATAAAAGTACTATTGTCGGTATTAACCAAAACAATATTGGAAATAAAGTAATTGAACGTAGACACCACAAAAGTATCTCCCAGGGGGTTAAGGTACTTTTTACCTAATAATAATTTGGAAGTATCAACCAGATTTTCAAACTCCAGTTTCAAGGTTCCGGTTTGCGGCTGAGGCGTTGGTTCTGGTTCTATTGTTTTCGTGTCTTTTTTACAGGAAGCATGGTTTATTGCCAAAAAAAGAAGCGATATATATAAAAGAGTTTTCATTTTTTTCTAATAACTATTTAAGTCAGAATCGAAATAAATTAATATAGGTAAAGTTAATTATTTAGAACGACAAAGTTCTTTTGGCTTTGCCTATTTTTTAAAAGGAGAGAAATTGTTTTAATAAATAAAACAGATACAAGTTCCTAAAGCATCAATTCAATAATTGGTCTGAATTTTTTTTCAGTCAAAGGAATAAGGGTAAATTAATTTAACTGTCTGTTTATCAATATTTTATAATGAATTGTTAGGAGTTTTTAACTGAGTTGGGTTGTCTAAAATTTTTTATCTTTGCCGTCTAACTAGGAAGTAAATATGACGTATTTGGATTTTGAAAAACCAATTCAGGATTTGGAAGACGAATTAACCAAGCTTAAAGAAGTGTCTTCAAAGAGCAAAGTGGATTTGACTGAGAAAATCGCAGAAATGGAAAACCACATCAGAGAGAAAACCCATGAACTTTATTCCAATCTTACTGCCTGGCAAAGAGTGCAGGTGAGTCGGCATCCCGACAGGCCTTATACTCTGGCTTATATTAACTCCATTTCAAACAACACCTTTATTGAACTACATGGCGACCGCACCGTTGGTGATGATAAAGCCATGGTTGGTGGATTTGGAGATGTAGACGGTCAAACTGTAATGTTTATCGGTCAGCAAAAAGGAATTAACACAAAAATGCGCCAGATACGCCGTTTCGGCATGGCTAATCCCGAAGGTTACCGCAAAGCGTTGCGCTTGATGAAAATGGCCGAGAAGTTTAACAAACCTATTGTCACATTAATTGATACACCTGGTGCATACCCCGGACTTGAAGCCGAAGAGCGGGGACAAGGAGAGGCTATTGCGCGCAATTTATTAGAAATGGTGCAATTAAAGGTGCCGGTTATTTGTATCGTTATTGGCGAAGGTGCCAGTGGCGGTGCACTGGGTATTGGCATAGGCGATAAAGTATTAATGTTAGAGAACACGTGGTATTCGGTTATTTCGCCAGAATCGTGTTCATCTATTTTATGGCGTAGTTGGAATTTCAAAGAAAAAGCGGCTGAAGCCTTGAAGCTCACTGCTATTGACATGAGCAAAAACGGTTTAGTGGACGGTGGTATACCTGAGCCTTTGGGTGGCGCGCACCGTAATCAGGAAGAACCATTTGCTACCGTTAAAAACGAGATTTTAAAGCACTTAAAAACGTTAAGCAAGATTAAGCCTGAAAAACGGATTGAACAACGTATCGAAAAATTTGCATCGATGGGCGTGGTGCATGATTTAGCAAAAGAAGAAGAAACAGTTTAATAACAATATATATAATTTTTATGGCAGACACAGGAGATATTAATGTTGGTTCAGTAATAAGATTTAACGGCGACATTGTACAAATTACAGATTGGCAACACCGCACTCCCGGAAATTTACGTGCTTTTTATCAGGCAAAAATGCGCAACTTAAAAAACGGCAAACAAACCGAAAACCGCTTTAGGAGTGGCGAGGTAGTTGAAATTGTTCGCGTAGAGTATAAAATGATGCAATACATATACGCAGAAGGCGAGTTTGCAGTGGTGATGGATAATGAGAACTACGAGCAAACACATATTCCTTTAATGATGTTTGGCGATAGCGGACGCTTTTTGAAAGAAGGCATGGAAGTAAAAGTTAGTTTTGAAGGCGATGAACCCATCATTGCAGAAGCACCTACTTTTATTGAGGCACAAATAACATACACCGAGCCTGGTTTAAAAGGAGATACCGCTACCAATACCTTGAAAAACGCAACCATCGACACCGGCACAGAAATTCGGGTGCCTTTATTTTTTAACGAAGGCGATTGGGTTAAGATTGATACCAGAACAGGGAATTATGTGGAGAGGATAAAGAAGTAACAGAAATTTAGTTTTCTTAAAATATATTTTTGAAAAAATTAGGCGAAGAAATTTCTTCGCTTTTTTTTTTGCGAACCGTATCAGGGTTTACAAAATATAGCAATACTATAATTTATAGCAACAAGTTACTACGTTTTGCATTTAACTTTGTTTTCAGACAAGCATGGAAAACGTTGTTACAGACTATTTTAAAGGAAGAGGGGCGCAGTTTAACCCAAATAACCGCTTTCAGCAATATCATTATTTGCAGGAAAATCCAGAGGTGCTGGATGAAGCATTTTTGCTAAAGGAAAAAACCGAAATCATTTACACCTGGCCCAAAACCGTTATCAACAGGGTGGAAAGTGAGGATTTGGGGTTTGGCTATTCTTTAAATCCCTATCAGGGTTGCGAGCATGGCTGCATTTATTGTTATGCCCGCAATACCCATGAGTACTGGGGTTACAGCGCAGGATTGGATTTTGAGCGAAAAATAATCGTAAAGCGGAATGTGATAGAGTTACTCGAGAAACATTTCAGTAATAAAAGATGGAAACCTGAACCTATTATGCTTTCAGGAAATACAGATTGTTACCAACCTATTGAAAGGGAAATGCAAATTACCCGTAAAGTTTTACAAACCTGTTTAAAATACAGACATCCAGTTTCTGTTATCACAAAAAACTCACTAATAAAACGTGATTTAGATGTATTGGTGAAATTGGCAGAATTTAATCTGGTACATGTTATGGTATCTATTACCGGCACCGATGAAAAAGTGAAACAACTGATGGAGCCAAGAACTGCGAGTTATCAAAGCCGCTTGAATGTGATAGAAACCCTTTCTCGATACGGAATTCCATGTGGGGTGATGGTGGCGCCGATTATACCTGGTATTAACAATCATGAAATCCCAGGCGTTTTAGAATTGGCAGGCAATGCTGGAGCTATACATGCCGGTATTACAGTGGCAAGATTGAATGGTGCAGTAGAACCTATTTTTAAGGATTGGCTTATTAAAAATTTTCCAGATAGGGCGGACAAAGTTTGGTCACAAATCAGCGAGTGTCATAACGGTAAAGTAAGTGACAGTCGTAAAGGCGTTCGTATGCGTGGTGAAGGAAAAATTGCAGAGTCCATTATGCAGCTATTTAAAATTTCAAAAGAAAGATTTATTAAACCCTTTAAAAAGTTTGAATTTAACTGTGCTGACTTTAACTACCGCGCCAACGATGCGCAATTGAGTTTGTTTTAATCTAATTAAGATCTAAATCAGCAAATTCACCATTATACCGATCTTTT
>CALMND010000162.1 GCA_937868565.1 uncultured Bacteroidota bacterium
TTACACCCCTTATTTGAGCGGCGGGCATCTCTTCGCTAATCTCTTTTATTTTATGAAATTGCGTTCTATCAACATATCGAAAGGGATAGTAAGTAATCAAATCTCTATATAAATATATGCCAAGTTCCTTTTTCAATGCCTC
Source organism: uncultured Bacteroidota bacterium (assembly GCA_937868565.1). Taxonomy (GTDB): domain Bacteria; phylum Bacteroidota; class Bacteroidia; order B-17B0; family Aurantibacillaceae; genus Aurantibacillus. Next base: position 143 of record CALMND010000162.1, read on the forward strand.
AGCCCGTTGTGGACCAATTCCTTTTAAATATTCAATTGGCGTATCTAGTATCGATTCCATTTTCAAAACTTAGTACAATTTCGATTTAAATTATTAGTGCAACAAATTCATGTAACTTAGACAAATACCAAGTGCGTGCTCACTTCAACCTACCAAAAAAAAATGTGTTTTGGTATTTGGCTAAATATATTTCAACATAGTGAACGCGAACGCCTAAAATTACTATAAGTAAATTGTTGAAACAATTGCCAGAGGTAAATCCTAAAAAAGAGTTATAAACGTAATTTTGTTATTGCTTGAAAAAAGTAACTCTGATAATTGCTCTCCAGCTTTTGTGCTTCCCAATTTCTGCACAATTTATGGACAGTTTACGTGAAGTTTTTAATCATAAATACAACATCGATGCAAGATTAGAGTCTCGTTACAGTTTTATTAATCATGAATTAACGCGGGTGAGCGGTTTAAGACTTGGCCTTGCTTTTCAAAGAAAATTAAGATTGGGCGGAGGGTTAAGCTGGTTAAAGTCAGATTTAAAAAACAATTCGTTTGGACAATCCGAAACGACTTTAAAACACCTAAAGTTTATTTATTTTTGTTTGTATGCTGATTTTGTTTTTTATAAAACCAAACGTTGGCAGTTAAGCGTTCCCATTCAGGTAGGTCTTGGGTACTCGTGGTTGCAAAAAAGAAAGGACTACTATTTTGGCAATAAAGACCCAAAGTACTTTCTTTTTTTATATGAACCCGGAATTACCGCCCAATTTAAAATATTTAAATGGTTTGGCGTTGGAAGCGATGTTGCGTATCGCTTTTCTTTTAACAATAAAAAAACTCTTGCTTCTTTCAACTCACCAACCTATAGTTTTAAGATTTTAATTTGGTTCGATCAACTATTCTACGACCTTTTACCAAATTCAGAAATTTCGAAAAAATATGGCCCTGCTTACTGGTGAAACAGAAAATTAAGCTCATATTGAGCGGGGGGCATTTCTATGAAACTTACGAGATTTAACTAAGAAACCTTAACGGCCTCGAGGCATTTAAGATCGCCGGCTGTACCCATGTATTCAGCATCAACATCAACAAGACCCATTTTTTTAATCTGATCCTTTGTTAACGGTTTACCCAGTAACCAACGATCTTCAACTAATTTCAGGTCTATATCCTTACCCGCCAATACTTGATTTAATTGTTTTTGGGTTAGGAACAAAATTCCTTCTTCCTCATCCTCGCTTTCAGCAAGTAAAAGAGTTCCTACTAATTTAAGTTTAGGTACCTCTGGCTTATATTTAAAATCCAAACCATCCTGAGAGTTAATTTCTATATATTCAATGTTAATTATGTGAATTTCGGCCATTTTAAAAAACTTTTTGCAAGTTTACTAATTATGGGCAAGTTTAGCAATTAAAAGTTTTTAAAAGTTAAGAAACCGTCAGATTTCAAAAATTTATTCCCTTCAAATTTTATTACTTTTGAACCGACTGAAAATTATGTCGTAACAGCCTATTACCATCAGACTTTAATGATAATAGGCTGTATCGTGAAGATTTTAAGTAAGTAGCCCTACAATATTAGTCTTCGTATATAAATTTTTCTCTATGTTTAGTCCCATTTATATTGGCATCAATTATATAAACTCCTCTTTCCAAGTTTAATTTTTTTAGATCCGCCTCTACAGTAAAAGACCCGGAAGGTCCTTGCGTTGTTGATTCCAATGTTTTGATATACTGTCCTAAAACGTTATAAAGGTCGATTTTTATTGGGCTATTCTCATTTGACTTATACTTAATGAAAATTTTATCCTGATTTGGGCTGGTTGAGACTTTAAGCGTTTCGTTAAATAAATTTACTCGTTCAGTGGGATAAGGATCTGCAGGTATACTGTTATTTGCCGTTTTTTGGTTGCTTCCGGCGCTTACAAAGTTATTACACCACAAATTGCAGCCTACACCTCCGGGTACATAGTTTATAGCAAAATTATTACAGGAAGTTGGGCCTGCGGTAACCATTGGGTTAAAGTTATTTTGGATTGTAATACAGGGCCCGAAGCTACAATTGGAAGATATACTTGCACAGGAATTTTCACCATTAAAATAAGAGTGTACGTAAAGCCTGCTAAGCAGTCCTGGCCAACCAAACTGGTCGCTAGTACCATACACATGAAGTCCGTTATTAATACTGGAAGGATTGTTTACGTATGAAATAGATGTTGGTCCAAATACGGTTCCGCCGGAAGAATAAGCGTATTCGTTATAAATAGCATTAGGAGCTAAATAAGGGAAAGGCATGCCGGAATCATCTAATTTATAAACTAGCATTCCAACATTTGATTGTGTAAGCGCAAAATATTCGTAATTGTTGAGCGTGTTTAAGCGTTCGATCACGTCAACAACTTCACCTGCCTGTGGGTCTAAACTTGATTGAACCCTGTTACTCCAAATTAGGTTCCAATTCTGATCAATCTTTAATACCCAGCTTTCAGATATACCTGGGGCTCCGTTTCCTTTATTTAACCCTCCAATTACAAATCCTTGAGGATTGAGAGAATTGACATATGATCCTGCAATTACTGTATTAAAATACTCGCGATTTGAAGGATAACCAAACTCCTTTGAATTTAGGATGCCTCCTGAAATTCCATCAATTTCCATTATAAAACCATTTTGGTCTAAGCTTGCATTGGTTGATTTACCAACAACAATTAAATTATTCGGGTTGTATGGATTAACGATTATGTCTTTACAAGAAATTCCGTTTGGTCCATTGGAGTAAAAGGATGACCAAATTATTCCTCCGGTAGAATTAACTTTAATGACATACATATCGTTGTTGTACGGGCCAGAAATATAAAAATCTCCATTAGAATCCTCGGTTATTGACGGTTTTGCGAGGGTTCCTGCGGCAACTTGAGATGGCCATAAATATTGCATAGTTGAAACAGGATTACCAAAAGCATCTATCGTCAAAAAATAGCATCCTTTGGTATAAGCACCTGCGATTGCGAAACGATAACTTGTTCCTACGTTAGACTCTACGGCAGACATGCCAGAACCATTCAGTACTTGATTTAATGGTCCGGCACAACCTGCAGGGCCATCATAAATATAGTATGCCCCTTGAAACTGACCACCAGGTGATTGAATCCAAAAATTTACATTCGACCACCAAAAGAAATTATTTGGAAGAACATTTGTAACATACTCTAAAGAAAAATTCTGTGCCGGGTTGTTGGAATAAAACCCCGTGCCGATTTTAAATGAAGGCGGAAAACCAGTCCATTGAAGACCATAAGCGTATTGTCCGAATGATTTCAATCCGATCGTACAGATTGCGGCTAATAATAAGAAGTTTTTTTTCATGATTTCTTAGTTTTAAGTTATTACTAAGTCAAAGGTAAAATGGGGTTGTTCTTTTTTTTTGGTTAGTTTACGTAATCACCTTCTGAGTTTCCCAAATGCCGTTTTAAACTTCCCAAATGAATAAATCAATTGATAAAACTGCGTCCAAATAACCTCTTAAAGCTGCCAATATAATACCTGGTGGGGTTGCGAAAATTCCGAAAAGTAAATCCTTTAATTTTCTGGATTACCTATTTAGTTAACTAAAAATTCCATTGTAAAATACGTGAGGAGTATGATTTGTTTATTCGGCTAATAATGAAAAAGTAAATTTAGTGCCTTTACCTACTTCGCTCTCCACTCTGATTGATTTTTGATGAGCCTCAATAATATGCTTTACGATTGCCAAACCGAGGCCTGTTCCCCCCTGCTCTCGACTTCTACCTTTATCGATACGATAAAATCTTTCAAAAATTCTAGGCAGATGCTTCTCGTCAATACCATCCCCATTATCACTTAACTCAACCACCACGTCATCATTCAAATAATTTAGCGTAATTAATGTTGTTCCGTTTTCTCTTCCATACTTAATACTATTGGTAACAAGATTAACCAAAACCTGCCTTATTCTAAATTTATCGGCCTTAACCATTACTGGTTTATCATATTTTCTGGCCAACTCAAGTTTAATGTTCTTTTTAGCT
>CALMND010000163.1 GCA_937868565.1 uncultured Bacteroidota bacterium
AATTGTATTTATTTTTTGTAATTCTTTGCTAAAAGTAGAAATTTTACTAGCACCTGATTAGCCGGTATTTTTTGATTATCAACAGGCTATTGTGCGCTTTTATTACAAAAACAAGGCGCTTGGGAATAGAATACGGGAATAACATTCGCAGGTGGCGATTTGTTTTGGCTTTTAGCCAAAACTATAGTTAAAGAATGAATAGTGGTGTTTGTTAAGTTTATTAGTTATTTTACTATTTTTAGCTGCAATTGCTTTATGAAATTAAAAACTGCCTTCTTGTTTGCGGCGTTTATGTTAACGTTTTTGGCGATTAATGCGCAATACGTAATTTCCGGCAAAGTTTTTGATTTTCAAACCAAAGAGGCCTTACCTTTTGTTTCCGTAATAATAAAGGGTACAACCATTGGTGCTCAAACCGACTTTGATGGAAATTATAGCATTAAAACTTCAAAATTGGCCGACTCTATTATTGCTGTATATGTGGGATACAAACGCTTAGTCAGGCCAATAAAAAAAGGGCTCAACGAGCAAATCTTAAACTTTCCTTTGGAAGTGGAGGGTGTTGGACTGGATGAAGTGGTGATATCCGCAGGCGAAAATCCTGCGCATCGTATTATAAGGAATTGCGTAAAAAACAAGCCTAAAAATAATAAGAGTAATTTGATGGCGTATGAATACGAAACATACAATAAAGTTGAATTCGACCTTAATCGAATCCCAAAGGATATGCGCAACAAAAAGATACTTAAACCCATTAGTTTTGTGTTCGAGAACGTAGACAGTTCCTTTAGCGGAGAAAAACCCTCTCTTCCTTTCTTTATAATTGAAAATTTGTCGAATTTTTACTATAAAAGCAACCCAAAAAGAAAAAAGGAAGTGGTTGTTGCCAGCAAAATTACGGGGCTCGAAAACTCCAGCGTTTCGCAGGTTTTGGGAGATATGTATCAGAACGTAAATGTGTATGAAAACAACATTCAGATTGCAAACAAACAGATGCCTAGCCCGATAAGTGAAAACGCTTTATTTTACTATAAATTTTTCTTGCAGGATAGTGCTTTTGAGGGAAATCAATACATCTATCACCTCACATTTAAACCTAAACGCGTTCAGGAATTGAGTTTTACAGGTAATATTTGGATTGCTGACACGACTTGGGGAATTAAACGAATGGAGATGAGTCTTCCAAAAGACGCGAATATTAATTTTATTAATACCGCCAACATTATTCAGGAGTTTAATTATGTGGATAGCACTTGGATGCTCACAAAAGATAGACTTGTAATTGATTTTGCTCCCACCAAAAAGGCGCCAGGGGTTTACGGGCGTAAAACAACTTCCTACAAAAAAATAAAGTTAAATGTCCCGCGTGATGACCGCTTTTATGAGTTTGCAGATAAAATAGTAGTGGAAGACGACGCTACAAAAAAGTCAGAAGAATTTTGGAACGAGAATCGTCACGATAGTTTAACCCAAAGGGAGAAAAAAATATTTAAAATGATTGACACGATTCAATCATTGCCTGTTTACAAGACATGGGTAGATATATTTTACATTCTTGTTGCCGGCTATAAGCAATTCAATAATTTCGAAATCGGCCCATATTCAAATTTAGTATCGTATAATAGAGTTGAAGGACCTCGTCTTAGGTTTGGCGGACGCACGAGTGATATGTTTAGCACGTGGTATGAATTAAATGGTTATGTGGCCTATGGTGTTAAAGACGAAACCTGGAAGTATGCTCTGGGCTTTAGGAGCTTTCTAAGTAAGAAACCTAGTCGTCAGATAGTAGGAATGAACTACAGAAGCGATTATGAAATATTAGGACAAAGCACCAACGGTTTTTCTCAGGACAATGTATTAGCTTCCTTATTTAGAACAAATCCACTTACAAATCTTACCCGCGTGGCCAGTACCCAGGCATACTATGAACGAGAATGGTTTCAGGGCCTTATTACTAAACTAACGGTAGTTGGCAGAGAACTTACCCCTTTGGGCTCAAATCACTACTATTATACTCAACGCGACGGTACTGTAGGAGAAAAGACCAGTATCAATAATACAGAGGCTCGACTTAACGTGCGTTTTGCCTGGAAAGAAAAATACGTTGGAAATGGTTTTAAGCGAGCTTCTCTTGGAACTAGATTCCCGGTTTTTCAGGCGAACTACGCTAAATCCTTACAAAACGCATTTAAAGGTGAATACGACTACCAAAAATTAGTATTAAATATAAGTGACAGATTTCGTATTACTCCACTATTAGGATATACTGATTACACTATTGAGGCAGGTAAAATATGGGGTATTGTTCCATATCCGATAATGGAATTACATGGTGGAAACGAAACTTATATATACGATCAATTGGCATTCAATATGATGAAATATTATGAATTTGCAAGTGATCAATTTTTAACAGTTTCTGTTTTCCACCACTTCGAGGGCTTGTTTTTGAATAAAGTGCCCTTACTTCGTAAATTAAAGTGGCGTGAGGTAGCAACTCTTAAAAGTGTATGGGGCTCTGTAAATGAAAAAAATCGCAAAACACTCTTATTCCCAACTACATTAAATTCCCTTGACAAAGGCCCGTATGCTGAAGCAAGTCTTGGAGTTGAAAATATTTTCAAAATTTTCAGAATTGATGCTTTTTGGCGATTAAACTATAGGTTCAACAGAAATATTGATAATTTCGGACTTAAATTCGGATTTCAGCTAATGTTATAAAACGGAACGAAAATGATTTTAAGAAGCGAGAATCTGGTAAAAAAATACAAAAACCGCATTGTAGCAAATAATGTATCCATAGAGGTTCGGCAAGGCGAGGTTGTTGGATTATTAGGCCCGAATGGAGCAGGAAAAACAACCTCATTTTATATGATCGTGGGAATGGTTAAACCCAATAGCGGTAAAATATTTCTTGATGATCTTGATATTACCAAAGAACCCATGTACAAACGCGCTCAACTAGGAATTGGTTATCTGCCGCAGGAAGCGTCCGTTTTCAGAAAATTGAGTATTGAAGATAACCTCTACGCGATTTTAGAAATGACCAAACTCACAAAAAAAGAGCAGCAGATAAAAGCCGAAACATTGTTAGACGAATTTGGTTTGCAGCATGTGAGAAAAAATCTTGGCGACCAATTAAGTGGCGGTGAAAGGCGCAGGACCGAAATAGCCAGGGCTTTAGCCACTGACCCTAAATTTATTTTATTGGATGAACCTTTTGCAGGTGTTGACCCCATCGCTGTTGAAGATATTCAAAATGTGGTAAGAAAATTGAAAGAAAAGAATATCGGTATTTTAATTACGGATCACAACGTACATGAAACGCTCAACATTACTGACAGGTCATATTTACTGTATTCAGGGAGTGTTATAAAAAGTGGAACTGCCGAAGATTTGGCAAATGATGAACAAGTGCGTAGAGTTTATTTGGGTTCTAGTTTTGAATTACGGAAATAATGAAGTTGGTATTCGCATCTTCCAATCAAAATAAAATAAAAGAAATAAATGCCATACTGCCAGAGTATATAACGGTTATAGGTTTACCGCAAATCGGTATTCTAAAAGAAATACCCGAAACAGGAACCACAATAAAAGAGAATTCGTTTTTAAAAGCACAATTTGTAATTGATTTTTTAAAGAAAAAAAAAGAAATGGCGCCTGTTTTTTCTGATGACAGCGGCTTAGAAGTAGAAAAACTCAATAATGCCCCTGGTGTTTATAGTGCCCGCTATGCAGGAACCCCGAAAAGTGATGAAGCCAATAATCAAAAACTTTTAAAAGAGATGACGCAAATTACTAATCGTAAAGCGAGGTTTGTAACGGTTATTACCTTGATGATTAATGAAGAGATTCATTATTTTGAAGGAGAAATAAAAGGAACCATTGCTTATGAACCGAGAGGAAATAACGGTTTCGGTTATGACCCGCTTTTTATACCACAAGGTTACAGAAGTACCTTTGCAGAACTAAGTGCCGAAATAAAAAATACGATTAGTCATAGGGCAATTGCGGTAAAAAAACTGCAGAACTATTTAAGGAACAAATAACGCTCACTTTACTTCCCAGTTCTTCCAATCCATTTCCTCTCCATTTAAGATACCCAGATAACTGGAATATCTTTCTTCACTCATCTCTCCAGCTTCAACAGCAGCTATAACGGCGCATTTCGGTTCATTAACATGCAAACAATTATTGAATTTACAATCGTTCATTCGTTTTCGTATTTCCGGAAAATAGTGCCCCACTTCTTCTTTTTTCATTTCAACTAAACCCAGTTCCTTTATGCCAGGAGAATCAATAATGTCGCCTCCAAAACTCAAAGAATGAAGTTCGGCAAAAGTAGTTGTATGCATGCCTTTTAAATGAGCAGAAGAAATGTTCCCGGTTTTAATATTTAATCCCGGTTGCAGAACATTTATAAAAGTAGATTTACCAACACCAGAGTGACCCGCAATCAAAGTCGTTTTATCTTTAAACAAACCCTCTAAGCCCATGACCTGGTTCACGTTGGAACTGCTTATCTGGTAACATGCATAACCTGCTTTTTCATATATTGTAGTAATTTCCCCTTGCAATTTTAAAAGTAAATCATCCAGTAAATCACATTTGTTAAAAATTATTTTAGCAGGTATACGGTACGCTTCGGCTGTTATTAAAAACCTATCTATAAAACCTAAGCTGGTTCTTGGGGAAACCATAGTTGCCAAAAGCACAGCCTGATCGAGATTACTTGCTAATATCTGAGCCTGTTTGCTAAGATTAATGGATTTCCGAATAATATAATTTTTTCGTGGATGAATTTTTTGGATACAAGTTTCACCGTTCTCATCTATATTAAAATCCACTAAATCACCAACAGCAATGGGATTGGTTGTCTTACGCCCTTCTAGTCGAATTTTACCTTTTAAAACGCAGTCATACAATTTGCTATCTGATTTAACAATATACCTGCTGCCTGTTGATTTAATTACTTTTCCAACCATCTAACAAGTGCTAAAATAATAAATATATTGCGTTCTAATGTTTGTAACATTTAACGTGGTTCTTATTATTAAAATAGTAAATTAGGCCCGTTTTATAAAAGTATGAAAGAAGTATATATAGTATCAGCAGTTCGAACTGCAATGGGTTCTTTTGGTGGAACGTTGGCCGGAATATCGGCAACAAAATTAGGTGCCGAAGCAATCAAAGGAGCGTTAAAAAAAATTAACCTCGACGGAAATCTTGTGAATGAGGTGTTTATGGGTTCAGTTCTTCAGGCCAATTTAGGTCAGGCTCCTGCCCGGCAGGCTGCTAAATTTGCAGGCTTACCCGACCACGTAAGCTGTACCACTATTAATAAGGTTTGCGCAAGCGGCATGAAAGCTATTTCCCTTGGAGCTCAAAGTATTATGGTAGGGGATAACGATATCGTGATAGCTGGTGGTATGGAGAATATGAGCCAAGTGCCTTTTTATCTTGAAAACAATCGATGGGGAGCGAAATATGGTAATGGGGTGGTGATCGACGGACTGGCCAAAGACGGTCTGGTTGACGTTTATAACAACGTGCCGATGGGGAACTGTGCAGAGTTATGCGCTAAAGACATGAACATTAGTCGTGAAGAACAAGACGCTTACGCTATCGAATCCTACAAAAAGGCAGCGGCAGCATGGAGTAGTGGACGTTATGCTGAAGAAGTAATTCCAATTACCGTGAAAACTAAAAAAGGGGATATTCAGTTTGCTGAGGATGAAGAATACAAAAATGTGTTTTTCGACAAAATACCAAATTTAAAACCGGCCTTCGCTAAAGATGGCACAGTTACCGCTGCTAACGCCAGTACCATGAATGATGGTGCAGCGGCTTTGATATTAATGAGCAAAGAAAAGGCGGATGAGTTGGGGATTAAACCACTTGCAAAAATTGTAGCTTATGCGGATGCTGAGCAGGCGCCGGAATGGTTTACAACAACACCGAGCAAAGCTATCCCGAAGGCCGTTGAAAAAGCTGGATTAAAAATGGGTGATATCAACTATTTTGAATTGCATGAAGCTTTTAGTGTGGTGGCGCTAGCTAACATTAAATTAATGAATTTAGATCCCACAAAAGTAAATATGAACGGTGGGGCGGTATCCCTAGGTCACCCGTTAGGAATGAGTGGGGCTCGAATTATTGTCGGATTAATTAACGTACTCAAACAAAACAACGGGCGCTATGGAGCCGCTGGGGCCTGCAATGGCGGTGGTGGAGCAAGCGCTATGGTGATTGAAAACGTAAAATAAAAATTACTTTTGTAAATTTATTAAAACCTCAAAGTTAATTGCTTAGAGTTTTTTACTTTTGTGCCTTGTCAAAACGTATGCAGAAAGAAGTATAGTAAACACTTCATATTTCAAGCCGATAGTTTAGATAGAAGATACAGTAAAATATTAGCGTAAAGTAGTATTTGTAGTACCAATTACTAAAAGAAAACAATAGAACCTCATATGAAATCAACTTCACTCACAAATAAACACATTTCACTTGGAGCTAAGATGGTTCCTTTTGCGGGATATAACATGCCGGTGTCTTATTCAGGATTAAACGACGAACATCTTGCAGTCAGAAACAACGTTGGTGTTTTTGACGTAAGCCATATGGGCGAATTTATTTTAAAAGGACCTAATG
>CALMND010000164.1 GCA_937868565.1 uncultured Bacteroidota bacterium
CCTTTTTTATTCTCAGTTCTTTCACTCATTTTTAAACTTCGAAGACAATATTTTATCGCACTGTCATGAATTCCTTTTTTAGAATAGGAGATAGCTAGATGTAACGACGAGGTTAGTTCAAGCGAATCGCAGTGTATCATGGATGCTGTGCTTAAATTTCTGTAGCCTAATTTTAATGCTGAATCAAAACGCCCTGTATTTTTGTACCAATCTTCGAGGTCAATATTTAGTTGAAGGTTTAGTTCTTGTTTGTTTGACAGAATTAAGGTTCTCGCTCTCTGAATGAGAGAATAAGCTTTCGTGGAATTTATTGGAAGCAAGTTAACAAACTGTGAATGCAACCAAATTGCCTTGTTCTCATTGGAACTAGTATCCTTTAACGGGTCGGAATGAACATAAGTAGCGCATAGTGAATAAGCTATAAATAATATTTTTTTAAGCATATTCAAATTAGTACAAGTACATAAGTTTATTAGTCTCTTTCAGTTCCCGTTGCAATTTTATGCTTGTTTGGTCCACCGGCAGAGGATGTTCCCTTTTTTACCTTGGCATAAACAAAAGGTACCGTTCCAGCCTGTTCATACTCAGCACTTCCCGAAAATGTGCCACCATTACCAGCGCCTACATCGTTAAGCTCAAAATACAATGTGTTTTCCGAACTGTTGTAGCTAATCGAAACTGTATTTGAGTAATGACTAGTTCCGTTTGTACTTACGCTGTACCTATTGGGGTTTGAGGAAATTAATGTTAACTGACATTCAAAGTGCAGAACGTGCGTTGAGTTAGGGTCTGTAGCGTTTTCCAGCGGTTCACTATCTTCAATTATTAAAGAGCAGAATCCCGGAACAATACTTGGAAGTGATTTTGTTGTTATAGACATAATATTCGTTTTTAGTTGTTCATACAAACATAGCAAAGGCTTTCCATTGGTTCAATACCCATAGTCAGGTATTTTGTTTTTTAGCGTTTTATTTCAAATTAAGTGACTTAGGATTAATTTTACCCCAACTAGGGGTATCGTCCTTTTAAATTGTCTTAGGGGTGTTCTTTGATATTTGTTAAACTGTATCTTTGCCTAAAATTTAAAAATTGCAAGCTAACGATCAGGAATACTGGCAGTCCATTCAAAAAGGCGATAAAACCGCTTTTGAAAAGGTATTCCGGAGCTATTACCAGGTTCTTTGTAACTACGCTTTTCCATTGATGAAGGATAAAGACGAAGCCGAGGAAGTGGTGCAAAATATGTTTTTTAATGTGTGGCAAAAAAAAGAAAATCTGCAAATCAACACTTCAATCAAGTCGTATTTGTACAGGGTGGTTCACAACGATTGCCTGAACAAAATAAAACATGGGAAAGTAAGAACGTTGTATGCTGAAGATTATAAAAATAGTATGAACGGTGGTTTTGATAATGGTGATAAAGTGTTGCATGCCAAAGAACTTAACAAAAAGATAAATGAGGCCATCGATGAATTACCTCAGCAATGCGGACTGGTGTTCAAGATGAGTCGTTTTGAAGGATTGAAATACAACGAAATTGCGGATGAGCTCAAAATTTCGGTGAAAACAGTGGAGAACCACATGGGCAAGGCTTTAAAAATATTGAGAGAAAAATTAAAAGAGTATTTACCAATGCTTATTTGGTTATTTATATTAAACAAAAATTAAATGGAAGACGCTTTCGAACATATAGAGGAGCTTATTTCCAAATACCTTAGCGGTGAAGCGACTACGGCGGAGACTGCCAGGTTGAACGCTTGGAGAAAAAAGTCTTCTGAAAATGAAAATCACTTTCAGGAAAGTAAAAAATTATTTGAGGCCCTTGCACGAGCTGAAAGTACTCATTCTTTTGATGTGGATGCGGCCTGGAAAAAAATGGAGGGGCGCATTGGAAAGAGTGAGTCAAAAATTATTCCTTTATTAGGGCGACTTTCATTTGCAAAAGTAGCTGCATCCATTCTCTTATTAATTACTCTCGGTTTTGTTACAAAATGGTTGTTTTTTTCTAACAATGGGGCTGAAACCCGCATTGCGGCAAGTAATACAACAACAGAGCAAAAATTACCCGACGGCAGCAAAGTGTTTTTGAATAAAAATTCGGAAATGACTTATGCGGTAAGCAAAAACAAACGCGAAGTAAGATTAAAGGGAGAAGCCTTTTTTGAGGTGGTTCATAACGAAGAACAGCCTTTTGTAATTACGATAAATGATGTGATGGTAAAGGATATAGGGACCGCCTTTAATGTGAAGGCGCTTCCTGAGAGCAATACCATTGAGGTTTTGGTAGAGAGTGGGGAAGTAAAGTTCTATTCCAGCATAAATGCAGGATTAAATTTGGTTAAGGGGGAAAAGGCCGTTTACAATAAGGGAACAGGAGAGTTTACAAAATCAGCAGTGCCCATAACCGACAATTCCATGAGTTACAAATCAAAAATATTCCATTTTAATGGTTCTTCTTTAAAAGAGGTGTTGTTGGCGGTAAACGAAGTTTATGGTTGCGATCTACGTCTGGAGAATGAGCATCTTGCCAAGTGCAAAATTACTGTAGAGTTCAATCATGAAAGTTTGGAAGACATTATCTCCATTATTGAGGAAACTTTAGACCTAGTAGCCGAACGTAAAGGTGGAACTGTGATACTTAAAGGTGCTGTTTGCCCTGAATAAATAGCCAAATGAAACGCGTATTTTTATTATTAGTTTGTATGGGAAACCTACTTAAGGTTCTGGCGATTGCGCCTCCTCTCGAAAGAGAAATTACCTTGAGCCTTACGAACGAACCTATTAAATCGGCCCTAACTAAAATACAAGAACAGACGGGTTTAATTTTTTCCTACAGAGCTTCCATCATTGATAATGTTTCTCGGGTTACCTTTCAATTAAAACAAAAAACAGTGCGCGAGGCCCTCGCCCTAATTTTGCCTAAAAACGTAAGTTATAAATCGAAGAATAATTACATCATCTTGAAAGAAAAACCGGTAGATAAAAACTCTAAAAAAACGGAATTAAGTGGTTATGTCATCGATGCAAATACAGAAAGAAAATTGTCTAATGTAACTATTTATGATAAAAAAACCCTGCAATCAGTTACCACCGACGAGTTTGGTTACTACACCATTAAACTGCCAAATGAGAACCAATGCCTAAACGTGAACAAAGAAAATTACAAAGACACCTGTGTTCCGGTTAATCAAGAAAACAATTTCACCAACATCAGCATCAACCTGCTAAGTGATTCTATCATAGCCAGAGATAGTGTTAACTGGCGTTCGAGAATTAAAGATTTTAGTGAACGCACCAACAATTTCTTTAAAAAATTTAAGGGGCATATCAATACTCTCAATGTAAAGGATACAATAAGTAGAAATTTTCAAACTTCTATTATTCCTTTCCTTGGTACGAATGGACTTTTGTCAGGTAACGTTTACAACAAATACTCTGTAAATGTTTTTGGTGGTTATTCGCGTGGAACGGACGCTCTGGAATTGGGTGGTTTTTTTAATGTTAACAGAGAAAAAATGAAGGGCCTACAGGCTGCAGGTTTTTTTAATATTGTCGGCGATTCTATGAGTGGTGTGCAGTTGGCTGGATTTTTTAATATTGTTGGGAAAAAAGTCAAAGGAGCTCAGGCCGCTGGTTTTTTTAATTTCAATTTAAAAGATTTAGAAGGATTTCAGGGGGCAGGTTTCGTTAATTTTAATCTCGGCAAAGTTAAGGGACTTCAAACCGCTGGCTTCGTAAACGCTAATATAAAAGGCGTGGAAGGAATTTGTGTGGCAGGAATTTTAAATGCCAATCGTTTTTCGGTTAAAGGTGTACAAATTGCGGGTATGCTTAATTTAACGGCTGATACCATAGAAGGTTCTTCTTTATCGGGTTTTGCGAACTTAAACTGGTACAGTAAAAAATCGTTAGAAGTTTCTGGATTCCTTAATCATGCACAAAACGGTGAAAAAAATAAGCAGTTGTCTGGATTTATGAATTCAACAAGTAAAGGAACCACATATTTACAGATTGCGGGCTTTTTAAATATTGCGGATAAATTGCAAGGCTTACAATTGGGCCTGTATAATTACGCCGACACTGCAAGTGGTGTTCCTATTGGCTTGTTGAGTATCGTAAAAAAAGGTTTACACCAGTTTGAATTGTCTTCTGACGAAATTTTTCCAACAAATATTGGTTTTAGAACCGGTGTAAATAAATTTTACAACGTATTCACTGCGGGGATGCAAATGGGTTCCGGCAGGCCATTATGGAATGTAGGTTACGGTGTTGGAACTTCTTTTAAAATCAAAAATAAACTCAGAGGAGATATTACCGCTACGGCGCATCATGTGAGTAAAGGTTCTTTTTATTATGCAACCAGCGAGATGTATAAATTTTATTTGGGACTCGAATATAAATTCATGAATAAATTCTCCATCGCCGCTGGCCCAACCTTTAATTTGTACTTGAGCGATGCTTTGTTGCCCGATTACACAGGAACTTACAGTAAAATAATTCCATATAACACATTTGTTAAACCTCTGCCCGACGATTTTAATTTAAAAGGCTGGGTAGGTGGACGTGTTTCATTAAGATTTTTATAGGAGAGAGAGCTTTTCTTAGCGGTTTGTCAGATAGATTAAGAAAATCCCAAATAAAATGAGGATTTTTTTTCGTTGCATAGAAATCTAAGTGAAAAAACTTGTTTTCTTGGGGGCGTTGTGGTTCAACTTAGTTTAGGATTATCCTTATTTTTTATAGTTCACTGGACTTTCTATGGAAAGTAAAATCTTCTTTTCTTTCATGTCACCTTTTAATTGGGTAATCTAATCTTTTTGTAAAATAAATTTCGGAAACCTCAATAGGGGTACACTCCTCCTTAGTTGTCATACCAATGTAAAACAAGTAAACCATGAATAAACTAAAAATAGCAGTGTTTGCAAGTCTTGTTAATATAGGTATTTCACAAGGGCAAACAGAAGAAAGAAAAGAAGAAATAGAAAGAGATTTTCAAGTAACCTTCTTTCCGCCAATAGGAACAAATGGCGTTGATGCTTTAAAAACAACAAATAAATTTTCGCTAAACATTTTTGCAGGCGCTTCCAGAGGACTAAAGGGAATTGAGTTGGGAGGTTTTGTTAACTTTTTATCGCAAGACATGAAGGGTGCACAGGGAGCGGGCTTTGTAAACGTGGTTTTAAGAGATGTAAACGGTGTTCAGGGCGCTGGTTTTGTGAATTACTCGGGTGGTAGTCTGAACGGAGCCGCCCTGGCAGGATTTGTAAATGTAAATTTAGGAAATGCCAAAGGCGGACAATTTTCAGGATTCTGCAACGCTAATTTAGGAACCTTTAACGGTGGGCAATTCGCGGGTTTTGTGAATTACAATCAAAAAGATTTAAAAGGTATGCAGGCTGCCGGATACGTGAATGTAAATCTGGGAGATGTAGAAGGAGGACAAGTTTCTGGTTTTGTGAATGTGGCAAGAGGGAATGTGAGAGGTGCACAAGTAGCAGGATTTGTTAATTATGCAAAAAAAGTGAAGGGCCTTCAACTGGGAGTTATTAATGTTGCCGACTCTGTTGACGGTGCAAGTATTGGCTTTTGCAGTTTTGTGAAAAATGGTTTGCATCAGGTTGAAATTTCGGGCGATGAATTATTTTATACGAATTTGGCTTTCAGAACCGGAACGCAAAAGTTTTATAATATTTTTTCTGTGGGCGCTTCCCCACAATCAAAAACGCTTTTATGGAACCTTGGTTATGGTATTGGATCCTCCTTTGGAATTTCTGAAAAATGGCGTTCAGACTTCTCTCTCTCCGGCTATCATGTGAGTAAGGGTTTGTTGTACCATGCAACCAGTGAACTGTACAAATTTTATTGGGGAGTAGAGTACAGGTTCGCGAAAAAATGTTTTGTTGCAGCGGGTCCAACCTTTAATATTTATATAGGCGATGCTTTGTTGCCCGATTACGCGGGAACGTACAGCCATGTGGCACCATACTCCATATTAAACGAAACCAATGGTAGCGGGTTTAACTTTAAAGCCTGGGCGGGTGGAAAAATCGCTTTTCGTTTCCTGTAAATTTTCGTAACCGACAGTGGTCAACAATCTTTAAATTATCCTAATTGAATAAAACATGAAGCTGATGCTCTTTTTGCTAGTCTGTTTGTTGTTATTTCTGGTTTCAGGCCACGCCATCAATGAGTTGCACGAGGATTAATAATTTAAAAAGCATGGAAAATTTAAAACATAAAATAGTAACTCTCATTCTTATTCTTTCATTAGAACATGTAAGTGCTCACCAAAATTTTGGAAACTTGCCGTTTTCGGAAACCAGCAGAGGTGTTTATTTCTTTGTTGAGTCGAATAATTTTAATTCGAAAACTTTATATAATGGTATGTCAGAAAGAACAGAACTTAATAACAAATTTAAGGGCCGTAGCGAATTGACTTCTACTCTAACGTTGTGTTCGGTAAGAAGAGCAGCAAAAAGAAACTTCATCCAGCAAGTTGTAAGCTCTAATCTTAAGTTAACCTTTAAGCTGTCGCGCAATTTAAACCTGGTAATAACGTATAATTAACAAAAAATTATTTTTTAAAAAATAGGGGTATTTAAAAACAAGATTGTCATAGTATCAAATAAAAAAACATGAAAACACTCAAAT
>CALMND010000165.1 GCA_937868565.1 uncultured Bacteroidota bacterium
ACTTTACGAGGATTCATTTGTTAACACCAAAGACATCCCGTTTATGAGTATGTTTTTTGTTTGCTTTTATCTTATTTACTCTGCTTTCACTAAAATGAAACCTTTAAATTTCTTCTATTTGGGAGTTTCTATCGGTCTTTTAATCTCGCTTAGAATAATGGGAGTCCTCTTATTTTCAAGCGTCCTGGTTTTTTTGCTTATAGACCTGCTCTTACTCAACAACTACAAAAAAAACTCTATCCTTTTGGCTACATTTTTTGTAACCACCCTGTTGGCTGCATATTTCAGTTGGCCGTACCTATGGGAAAACCCATTTAAAAATTTTATAAGTACGTTCAACAATATGTCAAAATTTAATTGGCATCAAACGAATTTATTTATGGGGAATTTTATTATGGCAACTGAATTAAAATGGTACTACATACCTGTTTGGTTTTGCATCACAATACCATTGTTTTTCTTGATTCCTGGCATTCTAGGGATTCCTCTTTTAGGGTATTCTCTCTTTACGAAATTTAAGCTTTATGTAAACAACACACCGGAAAGAAATAATGTGTATTACGTCATTTGTTTTATCACCCCTGTCATTGCAGTTATTCTATTCAAATCCGTGCTTTATGATGCGTGGCGGCACTTGTACTTTATCTACGCTCCTTTCGTTTTGTTAATAATCTATTGCCTTCATGCACTTTATTTAACAAAATTCAAAAAGGTACTGATCCTATTTTCAATAAGCTATTTGGTTTTTGTAGGCTACACATCAATTAAAATTCACCCGTTCCAAAATGTTTATTTTAATGAGTTGATGGATAAAAATACACCAGAATACCTGAAAATGAATTGGGAGCAGGATTATTGGGGAGTCTCTTACAGACAAACGTTAGAATATATTCTTGAACATGATACCTCCAGCAAAATAAATATCTTACCCGAAAACGACCCAGGAATATACAATAGCTATATATTGCAGTCAGATAAAAGAAAAAGATTGCACTTCACCAACATAGACAGCGCAAATTATTTTATTACTAATTTTCGATGGCATCCATCCGATTATGCAGGAGCCGGTAAATATTTGTTTAGCAGCGTTAGAGTTTATAATAACTCCATTAATGCTTCGTATAAAATCCGATAAATTCGTGCCCTCATTTATGAAATCACTGCTTTCTTACGCAACGGCAAATATTCGATGTTGTTTTGGGAATGTTATCGTACTGAAATCCTGATTGCATGTTCTGAACGCTTGCTTCGTTATCGGTTACTTCAGTGCTGCTCCAGTAAACTCCTGGCGTCATACTTAACGTATTCCTATTTTGATACATTAAATGTAACTCGTCTTTTGATGGGAGGTACCAATCCGAATATTCGTACGCGACCAAGTCAGCGCATACTTTTGCAGCATAATTACCGGTTAGGCTGCTTGTAATTGAAGTATTGATACTCCCATTGGTTGTATTGTTAGCGCCGGTTAATAATCCTGATGGACCCCATGAAAGCGTTGCGTTATCCGTCGGATGAATATATAATCTGACTCCGTTGTTGTCAATGATATCCAAGTTACTTGTTGAAAATTTTATTTCATTACCGTAAACCGTGCCATTCGCATCAGTGGCGTATGCCCGCACATAATATGTCGTACCCCTAAAAAGTCCCGTTATTGAGGAAGAAAAATCTCCTGCACCAGATCCATTGGTGGTTTTGCTACCTTCTATAGTTGCAAATTGGTTTAAACTCCAACAAATACCCTTCTGAATAATAGAACCATTGCCTTCGTAAATTACTTTACCGCCCGACTTTGCTGAGTTGGATGTAATACTTGTCATTGCCATGGTGGTAACAGTAGGAATTGAAACTTGCGGTTTCACATCTTGCTTGTCTTTGCAAGAACTTACCAAAATTAATAATGTATACGCTAGACCAATGTTTTTATAAAAATTCATTTGAATTAAGTTACTCAACTAAAGTTAGCATTAATTATTAAAATGTACAGGCTTTATACGAGAAAAAATTAGCTACGGAGATAGAATCATAGTAGCGTCCATGACATCACTCCTTAGTAAAAGTGAGCCGATGTTTGTCAGAAGTAAATATAAAGAGGAATCCTTTGTCTGTTCTATATCGTGTTGCTTTGGCATACATGGCAAACAGCTCCTTTTCGCGCTCGCCAATTCCTAGGCAAGACCTTTTTATAGATTGAGGCGCGACCATATTCAGTTTATACTCCGCACTGCTTTTATAATTGCCTTGATAATGATTACAATAGGCCCCACTATAAGAAGTGTCTGAATCAAAATGAAGAGTGGCGTGCATTTTTGAACTTGGTTGTTTACTTTTTCCGGTTTCCAAATCATCTAAGCTAACCAACAACCATTTTGTTCGAGCAAGGTTTTGACTCTTCATATTAAATACTATGCAAAAACACAAAAAAAATATATGTCGCTTCTTCATATAAAATAGAATTAGGCAACAATTTAAAAATAATTTTTTTTAGATTATAGTTTAGATTCTTTTTTAGATGAATTATTCTAACTCGGGGCTTAAGTACTTATTTTCATACCAGACAAGTGTTAGCGATTTATCAAACCAGTTTGTCTTTCAAATACCTCCCGGTGTGGGACTTCTTTTCTTTAATGATATCGTCCGGCGTTCCCTCAAATACAATGTTACCTCCATTTTCACCACCTTCAGGGCCAATGTCAATAATCCAATCAGCACATTTAATTACATCCAGATTATGTTCTATAACCACAACAGAATGACCCTTTCTTAACAAAGCGTCGAAAGATTTTAGAAGTTTAGAAACGTCATGAAAATGCAACCCAGTAGTAGGTTCATCAAAAACAAACAAAGTAGGTAGCGTATTGTTAATTGAAATTAAAAAACTACCTAACTTGATACGTTGCGCCTCTCCCCCGCTCAAGGTGCTACTGCTTTGTCCTAGGTGAACATAACCTAAACCCACAGCCTGCAAGGCGTTTAATTTTTCTTTTATTTTCCTGGCCGTATTATTGTTTTCGTCGCTTCCAAAAAATTCAACGGCTTCATCCACTGTCAGATCCAAAATATCGGAAATGGACTTTCCGTTATAAACAACTTCCAACGTTTCTGATTTATATCTTTTCCCTTTGCACGCTTCGCAAGGCAACCGTATGTCCGCCATAAATTGCATCTCCACTGTTATCTCCCCCTCACCCTGGCATACTTCGCAACGTCCCCCCTCTACATTAAAACTAAAAAAACCGGGCTTGTAATTCCGCGATTTTGAAAGTCCTTGGTCGGCAAATAAATTCCTAACTTCATCAAAGGCTTTCACGTATGTAACCGGGTTACTGCGCGATGATTTTCCAATTGGATTTTGATCAACAAATTCCATCTGTTTTATTTGCTTTAAACTTCCTCCAATCAAATGATCCGAATTTACGTTTTCAAAATAACCGTCCAGATACCTCTGCATGTATGGTATTAAGCCTCTTTTAACTAGTGTTGATTTTCCTGAACCACTCACGCCTGTTACGCAGCACAATACATTTAATGGAAACTTAACGGAAATGTTTTTTAAATTATTTTCGTTTAAATTTCTAACCTCAACAAACTCTTTCCATTTCCGCCGATGAACTGGAACCTCAATTTTTAAACGATTGGTTAAATATTTTGAAGTGTATCCCAGTTGACTGCTTAACAAATCTATGTGAGTACCTTGAAAAACCAGATGCCCTCCATTGGTTCCAGCTTCTGGGCCAATGTCAATGAGTTCATCGGCCTGACGCATTATTTCTTCGTCGTGCTCAACAATGATGACCGTGTTACCTTGTTGTTGAAGAGAGCGAAGTACCTTGATTAACCTTTCAGTATCTCTCGGATGGAGGCCAATACTAGGTTCATCCAAAATGTATAAACTTCCCACTAATGTACTTCCGAGCTGAGTCGACAAATTAATACGTTGGCTCTCACCGCCACTTAGAGTATTAGCCACACGATTTAAGGTAAGATAACCCAAACCAACATCACATAGATATTGTAAACGATTAGTGATTTCAAGTAATAGTCGCCTCGCAATTTGAGCTTCGTGGTCATCAAGTTTTAATTTCCTAAAAAACGGCAATAAACTGCCAACGGGTTCCAAAACCAAGTCGTTAATGCATTTTCCGCCGACTTTCACATAATTTGCATCCTTACGCAAACGTGTGCCTTCGCAATCGGGGCAATTTGTTTTGCCTCGGTAGCGAGCCAACATCACTCTGTATTGTATTTTGTAAGTTTCCTTTTCCAACATCTTGAAAAAAGAACTTAATCCTTCAAAATATGAGTTACCGGTCCACAATAATTCGTAGTCACTTTTAGATAATTCTGCAATGGGTTTATGAACCGGAAAATTAAATTTGTGTGCGTTTTTTATCAATTGTTGTTTGTAAGCACTCATCACTTCGCCGTTCCAGCAAGCAACAGCATTGTCAAACACAGATAAACTTTTATTAGGAATCACCAAATCCGGGTCGATGCCAATTACGCTACCAAAACCTTCGCATGTTTTACAAGCGCCGATTGGATTATTGAACGTGAAAAAATTGACGTTTGGTTCTTCAAAAGTGATTCCATCCAACTCAAACAAATTACTAAAACTTGTTTTTTTGTAAGTTCTTATATCCAGTTCCTCCCAAATCAGACATTCGCCAGCACCTTCGTAAAAAGCGGTTTGTACACTATCGGCTACCCTGTTCGTAAAATCTTAATCCTCAGGCTGAACGACCAGTCTGTCAATCAATAAAAAAAATTCCGCATTCTTTTTTAATGATTTATAGTTGATCTCGTTTATTTTTTGAATTTCCCCATTGACTAATGCACGTGAAAATCCCTGTTGAAAAAGCAAATCCAGTTGTTTTTGAAAGGGTCTGTCTTTTTTTTCATAAACTTTAGAAAGTACTAAGATCTTTGTTCCTCTTGTCAAACCGTCCACGTAGTTAACTACATCTGTCACCGTTTCCCGCTTAACTTGCTTACCGCTAACAGGACTGTAAGTTTTGCCTACCCTAGCAAAGAGCAATTTAAAATAATCATAAATTTCCGTTATTGTGCCTACTGTGCTCCTTGGGTTATGCGAAATTACCTTTTGTTCAATGGCAATGGCTGGAGAAATACCTTTAATGTAATCTACCTGAGGTTTTTCCAGCCTTCCTAAGAATTGCCGTGCATAAGCCGAAAGACTTTCCACATATCGCCTCTGCCCTTCAGCGTAAAGTGTATCAAACGCTAATGATTGCTTACCCGAGCCGGAGAGGCCCGCAATAAC
>CALMND010000166.1 GCA_937868565.1 uncultured Bacteroidota bacterium
GAAGCACCCCACCAGGCGCGGCAACTTTTGGAAGATTACAGCATTGAGCTGAGCAGGGACTGCCCTGAAGAAGAGCTTGCGGATGCACTCATTTACGCCATTGGTGAGTGCGATGAAGACTTCAACAGGGACCTTGCCAGCCTGATCCTGGACAGAACGTTATACAGTTCTTATGACGCGTATGATTTTAAACAGATAGCCGGTCAGGCTGCAAATGTCTGAGCACTGCTACAAACAAGCAAAGCGGCGACGAGCATCAACCAGCGGGCGTGCTGGGAGGTTTAACCTCGGCTATAGGCCAGATCGGCGGTATTTTAAGCCAGGGCTTGCAAGCAGTACAATCAAAGTCCGCAAGCGACCAAACAAAACTCGGGATTGCTGCTTATCGCAGGCAACAGGCAGGAAAGCAGCAGGCAGAAGAGAAAAAAAGAAATTCCATGATGCTCATCCTGTTGCTAACAGCATTTGGTATAGGTCTCCTGGGTTTACTGACCTATATAAAAAGGCAAGCACAACCAATTATTAAAACTTAAGGATGCAGATACAACGCAGAAATTTTGGGCTTTCAGGTCCAATCTATTTTAACTCTGACAGCGCTTACGATAACCTGCTGGGCATCGGCAAAAAAGGCAAGGCGAAAAAAGCGTACAGAACAGAAAAGAAGGAAACAAAAAGAGTAAGCAAAGTTGCTAACCTCAAGCGCAAACAAGAGAAGAAAGATACGCGCCAGGACAAACGTGTGCTTAATAACCAAAAAAAGCAGATCAAAAATGACATGCGTACAGCGAAGGTCGAAGAAAAGAAAGTAAAGACCGAAGCAATGACTACGGCAATGCAGGATCCTGGTTCGGGCGAACCGCCACAAAAGAAGAGCGACAATACAATGATCTACGTTGCTGCTGGTGCTGGTGTACTGTTGCTGGCTGCGGGCGCTTTTATGATGCTTAAAAAACCAGCTGTGCAATATGCCGCCGCTCCTCAAACCGGGAGTTGGCCAAGAGCTTAATAACATTAAAAAAACAAATCATGCTTATAACAGATTCATACCTCGGAAACAGGTTCAACGGGCAACACATTGCTGCTGATGCCTACGATGATTTTCTTAAGAAAAAGCGAGCCGGAGCCTCACGGCCCGCTGGAGCACCACCAACCAAGCGCCAGCAAAAAAAGACAGTAAAGGCTCAAAAGAAAGAGCTCAAAAAGCAGGGCCTGGCACCGAAGAAACCAGGACTGTTTGGTAAAAAGAAAGCAGCCGCTACAGGTATAAATAGTCCGGCTGCAAAAAAAACAGGATTGTTTGGGATCAAACAAAAACCTAACCCAATGCTGGCCACTATGAAAAAAGCGGATGCACCAGAGCTGGAGCCGAAAGCATTAGATATGCCAGAACCTGCAAATGAGATGGCCGAACCGGCAATGCCAATGCCTGAAAGCCAGGCTGAAGCGTTGGCAGATGGGGCAAGCAACGACCTGGGAGAGATCTCTGATAAAACGCCTGCTGCGGAACCAGAGGCAACAGCTGACAATGATAATGGAGGTGCTGCTGAGCCGGTAACACAAACGGGAACAGAGGAGCAGGAATATTATGCTTTTGACCTGGAGCAATGGCCGACACGCCGCAGGAGAATGACCGCCTATGACAGCTTTGATGAACCCAAAGAAACGGACAAGAAAACAACAGGAAAGAAGAAGGGGATTAGTCTTGGTGCAGTGCTTGGTTTACTTGGCGCAGCAGCAGCCGGAGCACTTGCCATGTATGTTGTAATCAGCGCCGGTGAAAAAGGCGGCCAACAGGAATTAAAGCTTACAAGAAATTATTAACCAATAGTGCAATAACGTTCAATATGGATTTACTCGCAGAACCACATGAAAGCGACGTTGATGCCGATGGCTCGGTGCCGCAGGGCGCACTTTTTATCTCAATAAAAAATGTTGGCAACGCCAGCGCAACGGTTAATGGTGTTCCACTTCCGGCAGGAGAGGCAAAGAGCTACTCCTTTGTGGGTAAAGGCTACAAAGCTATTCCCTATAAGGTAAACGGAACTACACTGAGAATACTCTACATCCTTTAAAAATCAAGCACATGATTAACGCAGAACACGCGCATAAAATAATGAGCCTTTATGAGAGCGATTACGACGACTTTCTTAAAGGGCTATTTAAAAAAGCCAAAGACAAAAAAACGGAAGCAGTAAAAGCTGATAAAACAGCGAAGGAGGCAGAACAATACAAAGGAACACACCTTAAAGAAAAAGCCAAAACGCTTCTTGATAAAGCAGGAGGGATTGAAGGAGTGGCGAGCACTATCGGCAATGTGGCTAAATATTTCAAGCCAAACACTGCGCCATCTGATTACGCGATGAATTTTGGGCAGGAAAGCAAAGATGAGGACAAGTCTAAATCAAAAATTCCATCCGTTGTATGGTACGCGGGTGGCGCGGTTTTACTGCTTGCAGGCATCTATATGGTCACGCAAATGAATAAACCTAAAATGCCCGTATTCGCTCCCGGTGTTATTCCAACCACTACCTAAAAGACTACAATGAACATTTCATTACCAACAGAAAACAAGCGTTTCCAGATCAGGGTCGGCGTTCGTGCTTTTGAACCAATGACTCTAGGCGTCACCTGTTCCGACATCTCTAGGCAGAATTCAGATTACATCCGGCGCAAAGTGCCATTTAAGGAGCAGTCCTTTTTGGGACAGCGCAGCGTTTACCGGGAGTTTACGCTTCCATTCCCGGTATCACCCGATAAAATGAATGTGAAGTTTTACGACAAGCTCAATGGCGGGAACGATAACTTTTCTCTTGAAAAATTCAAGATCGAGAAGATGCCTAACGCAGAAGTTTGGGCCGAACCGGATATTCATCGCTTCATCGATTTTAACCTGGATTTCTCGCAACGGGCGGGTTATCTTTCAACAGGCATTTATGACAGTAATGACGGTGACTTTTTAATTCAATACCTGCCAACTATTACGAACGAATTTGGTAGCCCGCTGGTAACTCCTGCACGCACTAATCGCCGTACAGGCAGGATCCAGGTATCGCAGAGCGCATTTAAAACTTACACGGTACCGGTGCGGATCGTTGTGTTATTTCACGAGCGCTTTCACTTTCAAATTCCTACCAGGCGAGAAAAGCCTGCCGATCTGAATGCCTTGCGCGTTTATCTCGACCTCGGCTTTCCCCGCACAGAAGGAGTTTATGCCAGCACGCAAATTTTCCTCAATCATCCGGACACGGTAGGGAAATCGCACCTTGATCGTGTAGAAGATAATGTTGCATTCATTGATAAATACTCCTATCGCAAAGAAGCCTGGAAAAACGCTACCGTATGAAGCACTACAAAGGCATATTGCTGCGCAAGCTGCGTGATGCATTTTCCGGGGAAAGGGAGATGTCAACGACTGTTGCCAGAACTTATGGTGCGGACGAAAGCAATTTTGTAGAAACGGTAAACGAAGAGCTTAAAAGAAAGGGCATACCGGTTCCGGCAGAAACAAAGCAGAGGCAGAAAGATCTTGAGCGTTTTGGAACGGCGATAGGCTTAATTAACGTAGCAGATGACCGTCCGAAATCGTATTTCCGTCCAAAAAGCTTAACTCAGCTTGTAGAAGAAGAGTCGCACGATCTTGAGCAGTATGGAACTTCAACCGGAATTATTAACGTCGCGCAAACCGATTTTCAGAAAAAGAAAAGGAACCTGGCCAACCGATGCCTGCCGTCCAACCGGCGTTTTACAGAAAATCAGGCCTCCGACCTGGAGCGTTTTGGAACGCCAGAAGGACTGATAAATGTATCGACCGACGAGACAATTTTAAAGGATAGGCGTATTTGCCAGTCTGATATAGATCCGGCAGCTGCCAACCTTTACGCAGAGATCAACAAGAGTTTTTCAAAAGCACAGGTAACGATACGCAATACTTCAGCGGTTGATAAAGAGATCACACTGTGGGGTGCAAACCCCGAAGTTTTCAGTGGGGATGTAAATTACGAGGCAGTAGAACAACAGGCAGTAATCGGACACATTTCTTCGGCAGTGCATCCTCAGGGTATGGCATACAACCCAATGAACAAGATGGTGTATGCAGCAAATCAGCTCAGCGGTACCATAACAGTGGCTAACCAGCAAAACCAGGTTGTTGCCACCATTCAGCTGCAGCCATCCTTTCCGGGATTATGTTCGCCGGTGGCTATTGCCATCAACACAAATCCTGCCAGCGTGCATTATGGGTACGCGTATGTGGCCTGTTCGGTTTCAAATACAATCCAGGTTATAAGCCCTACGCACGATATAACCGCTATTATTTCTGCGGGTTGTCGTCCAATAGCAATTGCTTTTAATCCAATAAACAACCTGGTGTACGCTGCCAACCTGGTGGACAATACACTGTCTGTTATTGATTCCGATACACATGTACTTATCCCTGCTTCTCCGATAGCCGCGGGAAATGGGCCACTTGGCATCGGTGTCAATCAATCGACGGGAAGGGTATATGTGTGTAACTCTACCTCAAATACGATCAGCGTTTTCGATGCAGGCAATGCTCTGCTTACAACAATTAACAATGCTGGACAGAGACCTGTATCAATTACCTATAATCCAGCCAATGGATTTATGTATGCTGTAGCAACGGATAGCAATGAAGTATTACGAATCAATGCCGTAACGCATGTGATTGAAAGTAGTATTCCTGTAGGTGCTAAACCTTATGGTAGCTTTTATGCACCGGTTAACCAATATCTCTACGTGCAAAATCGTCGTGACGATACAATGACGGTAATCCGGCCAGATAACAGTGTAACCGCTATCAACGTCGGCGAACAGAATATTGGTGGGATATTTAACACTGACACTAATTCAATTTACATCACGGATACTCCGAATAATCGTATCAACGTGATCGGCTTTGGTAATGCGAATAGTGGGATCAACATAAGCTCGGATTATGCGGAAATGCTGTCTGATTTTAAATCCAATTTTGCAATTGTGCAACATGTTCGTTTTGTTGTTAGCGGGGTTGAGCGTTTGTACGCCTTCCGGTTGAACCGCTTTAATGCAACAGGTACAGTAAGCACACGGAGACTTTCATTTGAAAATTACGCAAGCCCATTGCACGGGCTCAATGTATCAGAATTTACAGCGCTTGCAGGAAGTATGATCGATGGCCGAATGAATTGGAAATTCATGTTACCAGCTCTTCATACCGTCAGCGTTCTCATCTGGTACAAACAATTTAAAGTTCAGGATCTATTGCCTGACAAAGGAAATAAACCAACAA
>CALMND010000167.1 GCA_937868565.1 uncultured Bacteroidota bacterium
GCATGCGCTCATGAATGAGGCCCCTCTTCACTTGCTGAAGCCTCTGGCCTCATTTAGTTCGCTTGTTATAGTTTTTTGCATGCGCTCATGAATGAGGCCCCTCTTCACTTGCTGAAGCCTCTGGCCTCATTTGAGGGAACAGAAGAACCTCTTGAATATTTACATTGTCAGTAAGCATCATGGTAAGTCTGTCAATTCCAATACCAATGCCAGATGTGGGCGGCATGCCGTATTCCAAAGCTCTTAAAAAATCATGGTCAATAAACATGGCCTCGTCATCGCCTCTCTGTTGAAGTTTTAACTGCTCTTCAAATCTCTCACGTTGATCAATAGGGTCGTTTAATTCCGTATAAGCATTAGCCAATTCCTTTCCGTTGACCATTAACTCAAAACGCTCCACCAACCCTTCAACACTTCGGTGTTTCTTGGTCAAGGGACTCATTTCCACCGGATAATCAGTAATAAACGTGGGTTGAATATAACTTCCTTCACATTTTCCACCGAATATTTCATCAATTAACTTTCCTTTACCCATACTAGGTTCCACGTGTATGCTCAATTTTCTACACGCCTCCCGCAATTGTTCTTCATTCATGCCACTAATGTCCAAACCGGTATGTTCCTTAATGGCTTCGTACATAGTTACTCTCTTAAACGGAGCTTTAAAGTCTATGGTTTTATCTCCCAGCTTAACTTCAGTGGTCCCATACAAATCCGTCGCTACTTTTTCAAGCAATCGCTCTGTGAATCCCATCATCCAGATATAATCCTTATAGGCAATATAAAATTCAAGAACCGTAAACTCAGGATTATGCGTACGATCCATACCCTCGTTCCTGAAATCCTTCGCAAACTCATATACACCTTCAAAGCCACCGACAATGAGTCTCTTTAAATAAAGTTCGTTGGCAATACGCAAATAAAGAGGAATATTCAAGGCATTATGATGTGTCATAAATGGCCGCGCAGCAGCACCCCCCGGAATGCTCTGAAGAATTGGTGTTTCAACTTCTAATAATCCGGCATTATTTAATGTTTGACGAATAGAATTAATAATTTGCGTTCGCTTTACAAAAATATCTCGTACCTGTGGGTTAATAATTAAATCTACATAACGTTGACGAAATCTGAATTCGGGGTCACTAACCTCATCAAAAGATTTTCCACTTTCATCCGTCTTTACAATTGGTAATGGTTTTAAAGACTTACTCAACAATTTCAAAGACGTAACATGAACCGATATCTCCCCGGTTTTTGTTGTAAATACATAACCCTTCAGTCCGATAATATCCCCAATATCAATCAGCTTTTTCCATACCACATCATAGAGTGATTTATCCTCATCCGGACAAATATCATCTTTCCTCACATAAATTTGAATGCGCCCTGACGCATCCTGTATGACTGCAAAAGAAGCTTTGCCCATGTCTCGCACACTCATTATTCTACCAGCAATAGAAATATCCTTGTAATTTAACTTATCTCTATCGTAATTATTTTTGATATCCAAAGCCGTAACGTTTATCTTAAATTCTTCCGGCGGATAAGGGTCAATACCCAGAGTTTTTAGCTCGATTAATTTTTGTCGGCGCTGTAATTCTTGTTCGCTTAAATGACTAGACATTTTTTGAAATTATTAAAATCCGAAATTACATTTTTATATTTTAACTTCTTCATATAATAGTACTGTGAATTACTTTTAATAAATTCAAACTTTGTAAAGTTCCTTTATTTAATTGGAAACCACTATGAGAGAAGAGGAAATTAGCATATTCTGGTTTAGAAGAGATTTACGCTTAGCAGACAATGCTGGACTTTATTATGCTTTGAAGGAAAATAAGGCTGTATTGCCGATTTTCATTTTTGATAAAAATATTCTTGATAAACTAGAAGATAAAAATGACAGACGCGTTGATTTTATCAATCAGGTGCTCCTGCATCTCAAAAAAGATTTGCAAAACAGAGGCTCAGATTTGGTTGTTTTTTATGATGAACCCACCCTAGTTTTTGAATCAATTTTAAAAGAAAGAAAAATTCATAGGGTTTATGCCAATCACGATTACGAGCCTCAAGCCATTGAAAGAGACGAACGTGTAAAAAAGATTTTGCTTGAAAAAGGTGTGGAATTTAAAACCTATAAAGATCAATGTGTTTTTGAAAAAAATGAAGTTTTAAAAGACAACGGAACACCGTATACTGTTTTTACACCTTATAGCAGAAAATGGAAAGAAAAATTAACCCCCGGTCATTATATCTCGTATCCAACCGAACATTTTTTCTTAAGCTTCTTAAAAATTAATCCTCAGCCTATAATTACTTTGAAGGAATTGGGCTTTGAAAAAACGGCTATTGTTTTTAATCCAGAAATAATTTTGAATACGCAGTTAATCAGGAACTATAAAGAGTGTAGAGATTTCCCAGCCGTTAATGGCACCAGCAAGTTAAGTATGCATTTGCGCTTTGGAACTCTAAGTATTCGTAAATTGATTCGTGAAAACATAAATTTAAGCGAAACATGGGTAAACGAATTAATTTGGCGTGATTTTTATATGATGATTCTTTGGCATTTTCCCCACGTTGCGCAGCGTTCTTTTAAAAAGGAATATGACCATATTCCTTGGCTCAATAATGAAACCCACTTTCAAAAATGGTGCGATGGCAAAACAGGTTTTCCAATAGTAGACGCTGGCATGAGGGAATTGAATGCCACAGGCTTTATGCACAACCGTGTAAGAATGATTGTGAGTAGTTTTTTAGTAAAAGATTTATTAGTTGATTGGCGATGGGGCGAAGCCTACTTCGCAAAAAAGTTGGATGATTTTGACCTAAGCGCCAACAATGGCGGATGGCAGTGGGCCTCAGGCAGTGGCTGCGATGCTGCACCTTACTTTAGGGTTTTTAATCCTTCCACGCAACAGCAAAAATTTGACCCGGACTTTAAATACATAAAAAGGTGGGTTTCGGAATTTGGAACTCAAGGATATCCCGAACCCATTATTAATCACGATCTAGCACGTAAACGAACGATCGAAATATATAAAAATACGCTCAGTGGATTTAAACAGCAGAAACTTTTTAGAGAAGCTTAACGAGCCAATTTTATAATCTTTACTTTGTCCATTAACCAGATAATCGGATACGCAGGGTCTAGCTCCCACCACTTGGCGGCGAAATTAACTTTTGATCCTGCCTGATGGTGGTTATTTTGAAATAATTCCCCCATTAATAGAAAATCAATGAATAAAGTGTTCCTTGATTTATCAGGACAATCAAAATTCCTGTAACCGTATTTATGTCCTGCCCAATTCACAATGGCACCTTGAATAGGTCCAATTAAAAAATGAATGGGTAGTAGTAAAAACATCCACCAATGTGTGGCAAAAGCTATGTAAAACGCAATGTAAAGTCCCGCAAAAGATAAGCGTGACAACCAACTGTCTGCGATTTTGTCAATAACAGGATACTCAGGAAAATTTCGGTCGAACTTATCTTCAATCACAACACTTCTGGTTTTAACACCCTTGTATATTTGATGCGTATGCAACATCATGTGATAGGCATCTTTAAAAAAGTGAGGTGTGTGTGGGTCCTGTTCGGTGTCGCTATAAGCATGGTGCATACGATGCAATATGGCGTAAGCCCTAGCATTAAGATAAGAGGAGCCCTGTGTTACCCAAGAAAAAACATAAAAGAATTTTTCCCAATTTTTACTCATCGTAAACATTTTGTGAGCAGAATATCTATGTAAAAAAAAGGTTTGCCCAAACAAAGAAAGGTACCAGTGAAGTATGAGGAAAATAAGAATAATCATATTTAAATTTTTGTTTGCTCAATATACGACAAAAGCATCGTTTTATAGTTTTATTCTTGACCCAAAAAAAAACCTCTTGCGTTTGCAAAAGGTCTTCTTAAAATTATTTTTACCTTATCCCTTTAAAGCTTCGGCACCGCCCACAATTTCCAAAATTTCTTTGGTAATTGCCGCTTGACGTGCTTTATTGTACATGATTTTTAAATCGCGCTGCATGGCTTTTGCGTTATCGGTTGCTTTGTGCATAGCCGTCATACGAGCGCCATGTTCACTTGCAAAGGAATCAAGCAATGCTTTGTAAAAAAGTGTCTTTACCGAACGTGGAATCAATTCATTAATAATGGATTCTTGCCCGGGTTCAAAAATATAATCTACGTTTCCTGTTTTAGTCGTAGTTGTAGTAGCTTCTGCTTTAGATGAAACAACCGGTAACAATTGCTCTTCAGTAGGCACCTGAACGGCTGCGTTTCTAAACGAATTGTATACAATAATTACTTTATCAAATTGCTTATTCAAAAAAGCATCCATCACTTTCTCAGCAACATGAGAAATATTATCGTAGGTTAATTTATCGAAAAGTTCGTTATTGTGATGCGGTAAATCCTGACCACTAATGTTGTGTTTAGTGCGTTTAAAAGCATCCTGCACTTTTTTACCTACAGGAAGAACAGTTACTTCATTTGCTTTATAATCTTCGTTAATTAATTGATTAACTTTTTTAATAATGTTGGTGTTAAATGCTCCTGCAAGACCACGGTTAGAGGAAACCGCAACAATTAATACGTTGTTGCTTACTTTGCTGGTACGCGCATATTTATTTTCAGCCTCAGAAACACTTGCGCTTGCGTTCTCTAAAAGTTC
>CALMND010000168.1 GCA_937868565.1 uncultured Bacteroidota bacterium
CTTTTAGTCCAAGACCGCGCGATTATTCTTTCAAATTAAATAAAAAAGTAAAATCATTGGCACGTATTTCTGCTTTAACGTATAAGGCAAAAGATAACGCCATCACAGTGTTGGAAGACTTTAACTTTGAAGCCCCAAAAACTAAAAATTATGTGGATTTGATTAAAAACCTGAATCTGGTTGATAAGAAGACACTTTTGGTTTTAGGCGATAATAACAAAAATGTATATTTGTCATCCCGTAATATTCAGGGAGCAAAGGTTGTAAAAGCTTCTGATTTAAATACTTACGATATTTTAAATGCAGAGAACTTAATTTTAGCGGAAAGCTCGGTTAAGGTAATTGAAACAATTTTAAATAAGTAAAATGGAAATTTTAGTAAAGCCAATCATTACAGAAAAAATGACTGCCCAAGGCGAGAAATTAAATCGCTATGGCTTTGTAGTGGCAAAAGAGGCTAATAAATTACAGATAAAAGCAGCCGTAGAAAAAATGTACAGCGTTAAAGTGGATTCGGTTAACACCCAGCAATATGTTGGTAAGGTAAAAACCAGAAACACAACACGCGGTGTGGCCATTGGCAGAGTAAACCGCAATAAAAAAGCGTATGTTACCCTCAAACAAGGCGAAATAATCGATTTTTACGCAAGTATATAATTTAGTAAAAAGAATTTAAAATGGGATTAAAAAAATATAGACCGCTAACACCAACTTTGAGATACAAGATTACTTCAGATTTTGAAGAAATCACTGCCTCAAAACCAGAAAAAAGTTTGATAGTTAAAACCAACTACTCTTCTGGTGGTCGTAATAACTCAGGTAAAATGACCATGCGCTATATTGGTGGTGGACATAAAAAAGTAATTCGTGCAATTGACTTCAAACGCGATAAGGATGGAATTGAAGGAACTGTGAAAACAATAGAGTACGATCCGAACCGTTCGGCTCGTATCGCTTTGGTTTTCTACAAAGATGGAGAAAAGCGCTACATCATTGCCCCACACGGCATTAAAGTGGATCAAAAAATTATGTCCGGTAAAGGTGCTGCTCCTGAAATAGGAAATTCACTTCTGCTGTCAGAAATTCCTTTGGGAACTATTATTCATAACATTGAATTACGTCCTGGTCAGGGAGCAGTTTTAGCTCGCAGTGCCGGGTCTTATGCTCAATTATCTGCCCGCGATGGTAAATACGCTATTTTGCGTATGCCTTCAGGTGAGGTTCGTATGATTTTAATTACCTGCAAAGCTACCATTGGAGCTGTGTCTAACCCTGATCACAATCAGGAAGTTTATGGTAAAGCGGGTCGCTCTCGTTGGTTAGGTATCCGTCCACGCACGCGTCCGGTTGTGATGAATCCGGTAGATCACCCAATGGGTGGAGGTGAAGGTCGCGCTTCTGGTGGGCACCCGCGTTCACGCAAAGGTATCCCTGCAAAAGGTTACAAAACACGTTATAAGGCAAAAGCCTCTAACAAGCACATTATAGAAAGAAGAAAGAAATAGTAATAACGTTTAATGGCCACGCTTTGGCGTAGTTTCAAAACAAAAAACAAAAATAAATGTCAAGATCACTAAAAAAAGGTCCCTTTATCGACCACAACCTTGAAGGCAAGGTTGAAAAGATGAATCAGAGCGGAAAAAAATCTGCCATTAAGACGTGGGCTCGTCGTTCCACAATTCCACCGGAATTCGTAGGTTTTACATTTGCAGTGCATAATGGCGCAAAATTTATTCCGGTGTACGTTACTGAAAACATGGTTGGACATAAATTAGGAGAATTTTCGCCGACCCGCGTATTTAAAGGCCATGCTGGTCATAATAAAAAATAATTCGAGTCATGGGAAAAAGAAAAAGACTAGTAGCAACAAAACGCAAAGAGGAAAATAAAACAACTTATTTTGCGAAATTAAATAATTGCCCTACTTCGCCAAGAAAAATGCGTCAGGTAGCTGATTTAGTAAGAGGCATGGATGCATACAATGCATTAAATGTTTTGAAATTCAACACGCGTGAAGCATCTGGACGATTGGAAAAACTTTTAAAATCTGCAATTGCCAATTATGAGCTAAAAAGTCAGGCGCGTGCCGAAGAAGGTACTTTGTTTGTAAAGGAAATCATGGTTGATAGTGCATTAATGGTAAAACGTTTACGTACTGCTCCGCAAGGCCGTGGATATCGTATCAGAAAGCGCACGAATCATGTAACTTTAATTTTAGACACCAAAAATATTAAATAAGAAATAAAAAAAAAAGTAAATCCGATTGGCATAAGATTAGGTATCATCAAAGGATGGGACTCTAACTGGTTTGGTGGAAGACACTACGCTGATAAAATTGTTGAAGACAATACAATAAGAAATTATCTTAAGGCACGTTTAGCTAAGGGTAGCATTTCTAAAATTGTTATTGAGAGAACTTTGAAACTCGTTACCGTTACTATTAATACGGCTCGTCCCGGAATTATTATTGGTAAAGGAGGTAAAGAGGTGGATAAGCTAAAAGAAGAGTTAAAAAAATTAACTACTAAAGAAATTCAGATAAATATTTTCGAGATTAAACGGCCTGAATTAGATGCTCGTTTGGTGGCTGACAGTATTGCTCGTCAAATTGAAGGACGTATTTCTTTTCGTCGTGCAGCTAAAATGAGTATGGCTAGTACAATGCGTTTAGGAGCTGAAGGAATTAAAATTAAAGTATCTGGTCGTTTGGGGGGCGCGGAAATGGCGCGTACGGAAGGGTATAAAGAAGGAAGAACACCTTTACACACTTTACGTGCTGATATTGATTATGCTGTTGCAGAAGCCCATACTTCTTATGGACGTATTGGAGTGAAAGTTTGGATATGTAGAGG
>CALMND010000169.1 GCA_937868565.1 uncultured Bacteroidota bacterium
ATTGGAAACGCTGCCCGAAGTAAGAGCAAAACCGGTTAAGGTTCCTGTATTGGCTTTTGCTGCGTCTGTTAAAAGTGTTTGTGTGGCGTTTGCACCCGAAGGGATGCCCTGATTAAAATGATAATTCGCAACAAGACCTGAAGCGGTTGTTGTTATTTCAGCTCCCATGTAGGTTTGTAATTCACATTGAGTTCTGGCTACATTCCAAATTCTTACCTCATCAATACTTCCATCAAAAAATTCACCGTTACATGGACTTGGACAAGTAGAACCAATTCGCATATTGGCATTGTTTGGTACGGCATGACCTGTGGGAGTATCACTTCCAGCCATAATACCGTCTACATAAACGGCCCTGGTTGTTCCGTCGAAAGTAGCGGCTACGTGATGCCAGTTGCCATTCGTTAATGTTGGTGCTGCAACCGTAAGATCATTAGCCCACCAATAGTGAATTATAAATCCACCCGCGCCTAACCTTAAAGCCGTAGTTTCATTACTATTTCCATAATTACCCCAGCCAACTATTCCATAAGTGCCAAAAGTGTTTGGTTTAATCCAACTTTCAATTGTGTAAGGGCTATTACCAACAGGGATCACTGTGCTTGTGGGAATATCAACAAAGTCAAGCATTCCATCAAAACTTAAAGCACTCGCTGCACTTGTACTCGCCGTGATTACAAAACTGTAAGTAGGATTGGTACAATCGTTGCTTGGAATGTTAACCGTGGCCGTGCTAATACCCGTGTTGGTTGGCGTTAAGGTAATCACAAAACTAGTACCTCCTGCTGTTAAAGAATTGGCTGGTGCTGTTGTAACAGAAAATTGTGCAGCGTTTGGTCCAGTAAAAAAGATAGGATTAATACTCAAAGTACCCGTTGTATTGGTTATTGCGAAGGTTTTGGAAGAATTAGTTCCAAAGTCGGTATTATTTGCAGTAGTTGTTACGACACTTTGAGGCACGTTATTGCCGTTTCCACTAACAGCAAGGGTTACAGAAGGAGCACTCGTGGTTGTAAATCCACTAACCACCGCACCGGGACTTACCCAGTTAGAAACTGTACCGGTTAAGGCAAATCCGGTAAGCGTCATGTTATTGCTATTACCAGAATCATCCGTTAAAGTAGTAACTGTGCTATTGCTAACTCCCGCACCGCCTTGGTTAAAATGATAATTAGCTAAAAGGTTAATAGCAGATGTCGGGATTTCGCAATTTTGAAAAGTTTGAATTTCACATTGGCTGAGTGCTTTGCCCCAAAATAATACTTCATCTATTTTGCCATTAAAGTTCTCGAATCCTAGTCCATTATTACCGATGTTAAAACTTCCTGAAGGAACCGCAGGAAGCGGTGTAATAAGATTATTGGTTAAAATACCGTTTACATAGAATTCAGTCGTACCGTTTTTTATTACTGCCGTTAAGCTTGTCCAAACATTAGGTGTTAAAGTGTAATTGGCGGGGAAATAATTAATGCCTCCAAACAAAACTGAAATATTTCCGGCAATATGAGTGTAAATGCCATATCCTGAAGAACCTGAGTTACCATTATACATGACCATTTGGTTCAATCCATTGTTTCCGGCCCAGTATACTTTTGCCTGAAGCGTAATATTTGTTTGAGTATTAGATAGAACGGCGCGTGTTGCAGCATCGTTTGAACCATCAAAACTTAAGGCTTCGGCCGTAGGCGCTGCCCCTTGAATCACATAATTATAATTTGGTTTGCCACAATCATTGCTAGTAATATTTACTACACATGTTCGTGTACCTCCGGCGGTAGGCGTAAAGGCTACCACAAAAGAAGTAGTGCCTGAGGCTGCAACGGTTGCTGCGGGTAGAACAGTGACAGAAAATTCAGAAGCATTGGCTCCACTAAAATAGGGTGTAGCAACATTTAATACGCCGGCCACCGCTGTGTTTTGTATCACATAGGTGCGGGTAGAGGCAGATCCAAAATCGGTAAAGTTAGTGGTGGAGGTTGCAACTGCGTTGTTTGAAATAGGATTTCCATTACCAGTAACGTTAATAGAAGCTGTTGGAGCCAAAGCTGTAGTAAATCCTGAAACAACTCCACCTGGTGTAACCCAATTGGAAGTACTACCGGTTGTAAGTGCAAAATTCGTGAGTGTTCCTGAATTGGCTCCAGTAGCGTCGGTGAGTATAGAATAGGTGGAGTTGGAACCTGAAGGAATACCTTCGTTGAAATGATAATTTGCAACCAATCCACTGGCAGTAGAAGTGATTTCGCAGTTCATGAATTGTTGCAATTGACATTGAGATCTGGAAGTATTCCACACTCTAACCTCGTCAATTGAACCACCGAATCGGAAAAGTGCAGGATTGGTGTACCACGTTCCAATGGCAACAGTGTTGTTACCCGAAGTTAAATTGTGTGATAGGGTGGCAGTTTCAGTGCCTTCAAGTAAACCATTAACATAAATGGAAGTTTGAAGACCCGTTCTCACTAAAGCAACATGCTGCCATGTATTTAATGTTAATGAATTTGTACTTACTACAGTTTGATCTGTTGATGTTCCGGCAGTTCCAAAATAGCCTACTAGTTGTCCCCCAGGCTGAGTTACTAACTCCCAAAAATTACCTATTGAAGTATTTTCAGTTGTTCTATTTGAAATAATAAATCTATAATTGCTAAAATTTGTCGGTTTAACCCAAGCTTCAACTGCAAAGTCACCTGTTCCAAAATTAAATTCTGGTCGTACCACAAAATCATTCAATCCATCAAAATCCAAAGCGCTTGCCGGTGTAGTACTTGCTGTAATGACAAAACTATAAGTCGGATTTGTACAATCGTTACTTGGAATATTTACCGTAGCTGAACTAATACCTGTATTAGTTGGCGTAAGCGTAATCACAAAACTAGTACCTCCCGCAGCTATGGTACTAGCTGGAGCCGTTGTAACAGAAAACTGGGCAGCATTAGGGCCGGTGAAATAAATAGGTTGTATATGCAATGTACCAGAGCCGGAACCGTTAGTTATTGAGAAAGTTCGGCTGGGGTTTGTACCAAAATCAGTATTGTTATTGGTATTAGTTACGACACCTTGTGGTACATTGTTTCCGTTTCCTGTTAAACTGAAGGTAGCTGGTTGAGAAGCAACTGTAGTAAAGCCGTTTACTACACCTCCCGGGCTTACCCAGTTGGAAGCAGCTCCCGAAAGGGCAAAAGTGTTTAAGGTTCCGGTGTTCGCACCGGCTGCGTCTGTTAGTAGCGTTTGAGTGGCATTGGCCCCCGAAGGAATGCCTTGATTAAAATGGTAATTAGCCACCAAACCCGAAGCAGTAGAGGTGATTTCAGCGTTCATAAATGTTTGAATCTGGCATTGTGTGCGGGCCAAATTCCATATTCTCACCTCATCATAAGAACCATTGCTATAATAGCCAGCTTCTGGTATGCTGCCAGTAAAACCCTCTGCACCAACAAATGTACTATTAGCCGCATAAGTTATAGTGTAGGTTCCACCAGCATCATCTGTTGATTTTAAAATTCCATCCAAATAAAGTTTTGTATACCTACCATCAAAGGTCATAGCCACATGATGCCAACCAGGACTAATACCGGTAGTAGGGGTAGAAACAACTGCATAAGCACCATTTCTACGCACATTACCATATAAGTTTCCGCCTCCAACCGAAATGGCGTAACCGTTGCTTTGTGTATTGCTCACCAAAGATTGTACTGCACCCCAATTATTTAGGTTAGCCCATGTTTCAACCGATAAAGCATTAGTAGGCTTTATTGCACCCGAAGAACCTAAGTTAACATAATCATTCACTCCATCAAAATTCAAAGCACTCGCCGGTGTAGTGCTTGCTGTAATTACAAAACTATAAGTCGGATTTGTACAGTCGTTACTTGGAATATTTACAGTAGCTGAACTAATGCCTGTATTAGTTGGCGTAAGCGTAATCACAAAACTAGTACCTCCCGCAGCTATGGTACTAGCTGGAGCCGTTGTAACAGAAAACTGGGCAGCATTAGGGCCGGTGAAATAAATAGGTTGTATATGCAATGTACCAGAGCCGGAACCGTTAGTTATTGAGAAAGTTCGGCTGGGGTTTGTACCAAAATCAGTATTGTTATTGGTATTAGTTACGACACCTTGTGGTACATTGTTTCCGTTTCCTGTTAAACTGAAGGTAGCTGGTTGAGAAGCAACTGTAGTAAAGCCATTTGCAACACCTCCCGGGCTTACCCAGTTGGAGATAGCACTTGTAAGGGCAAAATTGGTAACCGTTCCATTATTGGCTGCTGCGGCGTCAGTTAAAAGTGTCTGTGTTGGATTGGCACCTGAAGGAATACCCTGATTAAAATGATAGTTGGCTGTTAAACCGGATGCTGTAGAAGTTATTTCGGCACTCATGAATTGTTGAATTTCACACTGAGTGCGAGCCACATTCCAAAACCTAAGCTCATCCATTGTTCCGTTATAAACATATCTAATGTTGCACCCACC
>CALMND010000170.1 GCA_937868565.1 uncultured Bacteroidota bacterium
TACCCAAAGATCACCTTTTGTGTCACGGAAAATTTGGAAAATGAAATAATTGCCTAACCCATTCACTTTGTCAAAAGTGGAAAATGAGTTGTCTCTATATCTGTATAAACCAGTATGTGTTCCCAACCATATATTATTTTCCTTGTCCTTTAAAACGCTCTGAATATGATTGGAATTATTATCTGCAGCAATACCATAGTAATTAAATTGACTACCATCATAATATAGTAAGCCACTGGCTGAACCAATCCATAAACTTTTATCGTCCTGATTTAATAATGAAGTGATATTCTCATCGATTAAGCCGTTCTGTGCCGTAAAGTTGGTGCACCTTTTCGTTCTTAAATCATAAAATGTCAACCCTTCGAGTGTACCTATTACTAGGTAGTTTTTGAACTTTGTGATACTTGTAATTCTATCAGACACAAGCCCGTTAGCTTTATTGAGAATACTATAAGTGTCTTGTTCATATAAAATAAGTCCCTTATCAGTACCAACAAAAATTATTCCCGTATTAGAATTGTAAATACAGTTAATTTTGTACTTAGCTAATTTCTTAATTAGTTTGATTTTATGGTCATGAAACTTATAAAGACCCATGTTAGTTCCAAAATAGATAGAATTATCATTGCCTTTGCAAAAAGAAGTGATAAATGGGTTTATTAATCCGTTCGCCTGGTGGTAGTTTGTAAATTTTTTATCTCTTAATATACTTAACCCCTTATTGGTACCAACAAAAATGTTTCCGAGATTGTCATCGCATATTGCATTTACATTGTGGTCGATTAAGCCGTTTTTTCGATTGTAATTTATAAATTGTTTTCCATCAAAGCGACTCAGGCCGCCATAACCTCCACTCCATAGATACCCTTTTTCATCTTGATACATGCATGACACCTGAACAAAAGGAAGTCCGCTTTCAACACTGTAGTTTTTAAAATAGTATTGTTGAGCTTCATTTTTAGAAATGAAGAAAATAAAAAAAAAGGTAATTATCTTTGCTGAGAGCCTGATAATTTTACTAAGTTAAAGTTAAATTTAAAAAATCAAAAAGCTGGCTAAACAAATGGCAAAACTTATCTTTTATCTGGTATATAAAATTCATCATTTAAGTCTTATCTTTAGTAAACTAAATAATAAATTTAATGTACGAAGAAGTTATCCTAGTTGATGAAAGTGATACCGCAATTGGTTCTATGGAAAAAATGGAAGCGCATAAAAAAGGCCTATTACATCGAGCTTTTTCGGTTTTTATTTTTAACGGTGATGGAAAACTCCTTTTGCAACAAAGGGCTTTAACTAAATATCATAGTGCGGGGTTATGGACCAATAGCTGCTGCTCACACCCCAGACCAAATGAAAACCTGCTGACCGCAGCTAAAAGACGTTTATTTGAAGAAATGGGTTTGGATACTGAACTAATATATAAAACGGCATTTGTTTATAGAAGCTCATTCGATAATGGACTCATTGAACATGAATACGACCATATTTACGTTGGCGTAACCGAAAAGGATCCTATTATAAATAAAGAAGAGGTTGAAGCTTACGCATGGAAAAATATTGATGCGATAAAAAAAGAAATAGAAATTTTTCCAGATAAATTCACCACCTGGTTCAAAATCGCTCTAAATAAATTTTTTTAGTTTTATTTGCCTATAAACGTTTATCATTTACACATAAACCAATTGCTGACCATAGTGATTGTTGGTAATAAAAACGACTTGTATTTATAAGATTAAAAGCTGACTTCCTTAACTGTCCATGCTTCCGGCTTGGCATTAAACAATATTTTAGTTGAACCCCATACTTTTGTAAAAAGTTCCGAATCACGATAAGTATTCAAGTACTCTTCGTTTTGCCATAAACTATAGGTAAAAAAAATGGATGGATTAATCGAGTCTTGCAGTAACTCTACATGATCACAGCCATTGAAAGCTCTTATATGTTGCCAGTTTTCTCTAAAAATGTCCATAAACATGTCAACACTTTCCGGGCGGAAACTCATTTTTACTATACGCCTAATCATAAAATTCAATCAATAAATTAAAATCGAAACCTGCTCCTATATCCCTTGGACACAACATGTTAAAAGCACTTTTACCATTCACTGCCACCTCTAAATAACCAAAACTATTGAATAAGATTAGGGGATTCCCATATTTTACTTCGTCATAGGTGGCATGAATCTTTGATATGCGTGTCCCAGGCAATGTTATGATGAATTTTTTGTTTCCAACTACCTCCCTAAACCTTTCCTCTGTTATATTGCAAATGATATTTCCAAAATCGTCTACATAAATTCCTTTTCCCCGTAAAATATTACCGCTTACAAAACATTCAAATTGATACGCTTTGTAATAATCAGTTACGCGTGATGATATTTCCTCAATTTTTTTATTAGCCACTAAATGCAATGCGGCTTCCACAAAAACATCCTTTAAAAAGAAATGATGTTTGTTTCTTCCCTCATAATAAAGCTGATAAACAGGCTCATCAAACGCACTATCCAGTAAAGTAAACAAGCCGTTGTCGGGAGAGATGATGAACTGATTTTTAAAACGAGTTACCAAAAATCGGGAATTATCTACGTGCAGTTCTTTGTGCAAATTACTTCTGTCTACTATAAACTTGATGGCTACCAAATGTATGGTGTTGTCCGGAAAATCGGGCAAAGCATTTTTTAAGATAAAAGCAGCGTCCGAAATATTATTATCTTTTATGTCACAACTTAGATCGATAATTTTAGGCGAAACCAGGGGCGCCATAAGCTTAGCTTTAACAATCGCCAAATAAGGGTCGCGATAACCTAAATCTGTTGTTAAAGTAATCATGCTCATTTGTTCAAAAATAATTAATATTTATGTGCTTATTTTTTTAAACTTGGTGAGAGATTAACAGATTTATAAACAAAAACGGTTAGGGAGCATGCGAATATGAATGAAAAAATAATTAGCCTCGACAGTGTGGAACCCGTAGAGATATATGGTGTAAATGATGTTAAACTCAATATTATTAAGAGGCACTTTCCAAAACTCAAATTAATTGCCAGAGGTTATTCTTTAAAAGTAATGGGCGAAGCTAACGAAATTAGCCGCTTTGAAAGAAAACTAGAGCAATTGATTAACCAATACCACAAAACCGGCGTTCTTACAGATTCGGTAATTGACAGATTACTAGGGCAAACCGGAGATAGTATCTTGGAATCGAAGAACGAGTTACTTAGCAATGATATCATACTTTTTGGAAACAATGGTCTTATCATTAAAGCTAAAACTGATAATCAGCGAAAAATGGTAAGCGCTATTGTTAAAAACGATATGCTTTTCGCGATAGGTCCAGCCGGAACCGGTAAAACTTATACTGCCGTTGCCTTGGCAGTTAGCGCGCTAAAAAACAAGGAAGTGAAACGCATCATACTTACCCGCCCAGCTGTTGAAGCCGGTGAGAACCTTGGCTTTTTACCAGGAGACCTAAAAGAAAAGCTTGATCCTTACATGCAGCCTCTTTATGATGCGCTCAGTGATATGATTCCTAATGATAAATTGAATCAATACCTTGAATCCAGAATTATACAAATTGCACCACTCGCTTTTATGCGCGGTCGTACTCTGGATAATGCATTTGTTATTTTGGATGAAGCCCAGAATACTACCGAAAGTCAAATGAAAATGTTTTTGACCCGCATGGGTG
Organism: uncultured Bacteroidota bacterium; assembly: GCA_937868565.1. GTDB lineage: Bacteria > Bacteroidota > Bacteroidia > B-17B0 > Aurantibacillaceae > Aurantibacillus. The sequence goes on from CALMND010000170.1 coordinate 3,694, forward strand.
GCAACGCCAAATTTATTGTAACGGGGGATGTGACACAAATTGATTTACCAAGTAAACAGCCTAGTGGTTTGCTTCAGGCGGTGCGTCTTCTAAAAAAAGTGGAAGGAATAAGTATTATTGAATTGGATAATACAGACGTAATTCGCCATAAATTGGTAAAAGCGATTATTGAGAAATACGAAACGGCTAAATAGTCTTAGATTTTAAAAGTCCTATGCTCCACCTTATTTAGATCCTCCTTACTTAAAGATTTAAAATACTCATAGGTTATTTTTAAACCTTCTGCCCTACTCACTTTTGGTTCCCAGTTCAATAATTCTTTTGCTTTCGAAATATCGGGGCGACGCTGTTTTGGGTCATCTTTTGGTAAAGACAGCGAAATTAATTTTTGCTTCGCGCCTGTTAGCTTCAGAATTTCTTCACCAAATTCCTTAATGGTGATTTCACTGGGATTACCAATGTTTACGGGCAAATGGTAATTACTCATCAGGAGTCTGTAAATTCCTTCAACCAAATCGTCTACATAACAAAAACTTCTTGTTTGCGAACCATCACCAAACATAGTTAAATCTTCACCGCGTAAAGCTTGTCCAATAAAAGCCGGAAGAACACGTCCGTCATTCAGTCGCATACGGGGGCCATAGGTATTAAAGATTCTGATAATTCTTGTTTCTAAACCGTGGTAATCGTGATAAGCCATCGTCAATGCTTCCATAAAACGTTTGGCCTCGTCGTAACAGCCGCGCGGGCCAACAGGATTTACATTGCCCCAATATTC
>CALMND010000171.1 GCA_937868565.1 uncultured Bacteroidota bacterium
GGAAATAATAAGTGTCTATAAACAATCTGCACATATACACAAAACAACAGTTATTCTAGAAGAAATTGAAGAAGTTGAAGTATTAAGTAATCACTAAAAACTATGGACAAAGCGTACGAAAAACTAATAATGGGTAACCGAAAATTTGCCCTCAGTAAAAAATTTGATAATCCGGATTATTTTAAAAAATTATCACTTGGCCAAAAACCGGATTACCTCTGGATTGGATGCAGTGACAGCCGCGTCCCCGCCAACGAAGTAACAAGTACTGAAAGTGGCGAAATGTTTGTTCACCGAAATATAGCGAATGTGGTTATACACACCGATTTTAACATAATGAGTGTTCTCGAGTACGCTGTAAATGTGCTACAGGTAAAACACATTATTGTGTGCGGACATTACGGCTGTGGTGGCGTAAGAGCGGCCATGAGTCAAAAAACATTTGGCCTTGTTGATAAGTGGTTGAGGCATATTAAGGATGTCTACAACAGAAATGCATATGAACTTAACGGAATTGCTGACGAAGATAAAAGAGCCGACCGGTTAACTGAACTAAATGTAATTGCTCAAGTAAAAAACATTGCCGAAACCAAAATTATTCAAAAAGCATGGCACAATGGACATAAGATACAAATACACGGTTGGGTTTATGGTTTAAACAGTGGTTTGGTAACCGAATTAAAAGCGGTTTATGACGATAAGAATGATATTGACCCTATTTACAGGTATGAATTTGAATAAAAGCGCTTTTAAAATCTTAAAACTACTCTAAACAATACGGCCTTTATATTCTGGGTCATGGACAGCTACAGAGAAACTTTTGAAACCTGGAACAGCATTGCATCCTTGTATGAACAAAAATTCATGTATCTGGACATTTATAATGATACCTACGATTCCTTTTGCAAGGAACTAACCGCAAGCAACGCAACTATTTTAGAAATTGGTTGTGGTCCCGGAAACATAACCAAGTACCTTCATTCAAAACGTCCTGATTTTATTATTGATGCTATTGACGTTGCACCCAGCATGATTGAACTTGCGCAAAAAAACAATCCCAATGCGAATTTTAAGGTCATGGACTGTAGACAAATTCATGAAATCTCTAAAAAATATGAAGGCATTATCTGTGGTTTTTGTTTGCCCTATTTATCAGATGGTGATTGTCTCAAATTAATTTCGGACTCTTACCGTCTCCTCACGCAGAATGGAATTTTGTACCTGAGTTTTGTTGAAGGCGATTCCGCCAAATCCGGATTCCAAGTTGGCAGCGGTGGCGACCGGGTATATTTCTACTATCATAACTTACACAACTTGACTGAAGCTCTTATAAAAAATGGTTTTAAAAATCTTGAGGTGTTTAAAGTGAATTATATGAGAGGCGACCAAGGCACAGAAGTTCATACGATTTTGCAGGCAAGAAAAAAACAGTAGAATTCTCTCCATTCAATTTTTCCATTCATTCAACAAAAACTAAAGCCTTGTTTCGTATATTTACAGCAGATTATGAAAACCATTTTAATTACGGGAAGTACCAGTGGAATTGGGCTTGGAATTGCAAAAGAATTCGCTAAAACAAAGCAGTATAACATTATTTTTAACGGCTTAGAAACTAACGGTAATGAAATTGCCGAAAATGTGGGAAAAGAATTTGGCGTTGCTGTGCACTTTAATGGAGCCAATATGCTAAAGCCGGAGGAATTGAGGCTGATGGTAACGGAAGGCATTAACAAATTTGGGAAAATTGATATTCTGATAAACAACGCCGGCATACAACATGTTTCCCCTATCGAAGATTTTCCGGATGATAAATGGAACGCTATCATAGGAATTAATCTAACGTCCGCTTTTTACCTCTGCAAAGCTGTTTGGCCGGGCATGAAAGAACGTCAGTTCGGGCGCATCATCAACATCGCTTCCGCACATGGATTAGTAGCTTCTGAATTTAAAAGTGCTTATGTGACCAGTAAACATGGAATCGTGGGTCTTACTAAAACTTTGGCTTTGGAAGGAGCGCCTTTCAACATTACCTGCAATGCTATTTGTCCCGGCTATGTAAAAACGCCTCTGGTAGAAAAACAAATTGCAGATCAGGCAAGAGCACATCATCTAACGGAAAGCGAAGTGGTAAATAAAGTAATGTTAATGAAACAAGCCGTTAAGCAATTCGTAACTGTTGAAAGTCTCGGTCAAATGGCTTTATTGCTGGCAGCAGAATCTTCCAATACTATTACCGGAACCGCTATACCCATTGATGGGGGTTGGAACGCACAATAAGGAAAACCAAGAAGCTTGTGTTTTACAATTTCCCAAGCACCACGGAAGTCATACTGAAAGAACCACCCACCGCAGCGTCGTTAAAGAAAGAAAGATGATCTGTTTTATCACGCAAAGCAATACTGTACAACATTGGTAAATAGTGCTCAGGTGTTGGTGCTGACAATTTTAATGCTGAACTGTATGTTTTATAATTAATCAGAGATTTGAAATCATTTGCAGTAATTAATTTCTTAAACGTGTCATTCGCTTCCAAAGCCCAAGCGTGACCAAAAGGTTCGTTAAAATCCTGAGAACCTGGCTTCATGGCCACATATCCAAAATTATGAACCATATTACCGCTTCCAATAATTAACACACCCTTTTTTCGTAAAGAAAACAATTGCTTGGCCAGATCGTAGTGATATTGAGCGTCGCGTGTATAATCCAAACTCAATTGAATAATTGGAACATCAGCATTGGGATAAAGATTTTTTGTTACACTCCAGCAACCATGGTCGAAACCCCATTTATGATCGAGTCCAACAGAAGTGGAAGTCACTGTTTTTTGCGTTTCTTCTGCCAACCATTTGCTTCCCGGAGCAGGATATTGTGTATCAAATAATTCTTTCGGAAAACCACCAAAATCGTGAATAGTTTCCGGTTTTTCCGCAGCAGTAACATAGGTGCCCTTGGTCTCCCAATGCGCTGAGATCATTAAAATAGCTTTTGGCTTTGGTAACTTTTTTCCAATTGCCTTCATTTCTCTGGAAAACGGATTATCCTCAATAGCATTCATTGGACTACCGTGTCCGACAAACAATACAGGCATTAAACTTGTTTCTTCAAAAGATGAAGTTACCTGTTCTAAAGCACTTAGCTTCATCACAGAACCCGTTAATGGTAGCATAGCCAGCGATTTTATGAAATTTTTTCTATCCACAATATGTATCTAAATATATGCAGTTCTTTATTTAATTCCAATACAAAATTGCGAAGTATTTCCGGCAAAAACCACGAAAAAGTGTGGAATCATGTTGTTTTTTGTTAAGTATTAAACATTGTCTTAAAATTATAGAATTACTTCCTAGTCTAACTAAGTCTAATAGAACCGGCTATAGACCATCGCCGTTTTTTATACATGATTCATTTCAAATACATGGTGTACTAAAAAACTGCTAAATATTTCTACATACTTTTTCCTTAGATGAAAAAGTAAGCAAAAAATCAAGACAAAAATATTACCTACCCGCCTCACAGAAAACTACGATTTTTATGCAAGCCTTCGCAGCACCCAACTTCGCTAAAATCTTGTTTTCCAGTTTCACCCCTGCTCGGCTCCAATTTTTGTCGGGCCTACCCTTGGGAAACTCTGTGTTTGCTCACGTGGTTTTAAATTATTTGCGAGCTCATTACAAAGGACTTTCAAAAAAATTAACTTCCGAAAGGGTGATGTAGTTTCATAGTAACTTTGACAACATCTACCAATTATTTTTTGACATTGCTTTATTCGCTCCGCTTTAGTGAATTTGTATAACAGCATAACATCAAATGGAACTATATACTCTGGAAGCAACCAAATCAACCCCTGCAATTCGTTTTGATTTTGCTACCGGAGTTCTTGATATTAAGGGAATTTCAATACCAGAGGATGCTCCCGGGTTTCACAAACCCCTGATGGAAGCCATTCGCAAATACGGCGAAAAAGTGCAGAAACAAACAACATTAAATTTCGCATACAGTTTTTTTAATACCAGTTCGTCAAAGTGCATACTGGGTTTATTGAACGCCTTTGCAAAATTGAATAAACAAGGAACCCATGTGAAGGTAAACTGGTACTATGAGGTAAGTGATGATGATTTGCTCGAAACAGCTCAGGATTTTGAATCCATAGTAGATTTAGAGTTCAAATTTATCCCGTTAAAAGCAATCGGGTGAATTGGTTATTTTAATCTCGCTTCTTGAATTAATTTCCTATCTTTCGTAAAAAGCAATGTATGGATTTATTTAAACTTATCTCCATTTTGGTTGGTGCCTGTGCCTTGTTTGCATACATTAACACCCGTTTTTTAAAATTACCCTCTTCCATCGGACTCATGCTTATTGCTTTGGTGTTTTCCATATTAATCATCATCGAAGGGCAAATTAATTCCGTTTTTCACGATTATGTGAAAAATATTATACAAAGTGTCAATTTTCCTCACATTCTGCTGGACATCATGCTTGGTTTTCTTCTGTTTTCAGGTTCACTGCATGTTAACTTTCAGCACATGATGAAACGGGGAACCGCTGTGGTTGTATTTGCATTGTTGGGCACCGCACTTTCCACTTTCTTATTTGGTTTCATCATTTACGGAGTGTTTATGCTCTTCCGTCTTCCTGTAGATTTTATCTATTGTCTTTTATTCGGAGCACTCGTGTCACCCACCGACCCAATTGCGGTATTGGGAATTTTAAAGAAAACCAATTTACCTAAGGACATTGGTGTGATGATAGAAGGTGAATCCCTATTTAATGATGCTATCGGTGTGGTTTTTTTTCTCACCATTCTGGGAATAGTGAACATGGGCCCGGAAAATCTTTCTATATCACAAACCTCTCTTCTTTTTTGCAGAGAAGTGTTAGGCGGAATATTACTTGGTTTTACTTT
>CALMND010000172.1 GCA_937868565.1 uncultured Bacteroidota bacterium
TTTCTTGCCTTAGTTATTGCCGATAATTACGTGTTGAAAGATGTTCAACATAAAACTCAAAAATCTATTTTTCAGGAGCGGTTAAAAGCTTTAGAATTAAAGCTAAAAAATATCCCAAAAAACTCGATTATATCTTACGAGCCGGATTCCGTTCCGGTAAAATCGTATTTAGTTCAGTTGGATGCCATGCTTGCAGCTCAAAGCCTTGGGCTTAGGACCTTGAATGGTTATAGCGCCACGTCTCCTAAAAGTTATGATAACTATTGGAGAAAACCCAATGAAGAGAGCAGAGAAATTTGGTTGAAGGCTAATGGGATTCAAAATAAGAATATTGTGGTGATACGTTGAAAGAAAATCACCAACACCATTTCATTGTCAAGTTCACGCAAAGGCGCAAACGACACTACCCATTAAAGCAGGGGATACATTGTAATAGCCGGGATCAATGATTATATATTTCAGATTACAATAGCTAGAACCGCTCAAAATTTTGTTTTTTTTCACCTGCTTGAGAAAACAAGTTTTCTTCGCAATTTAGTAACAAACAGCCCCGCGCAAGCGGGGTTGTTTCTACCTTGTTGCGGAGACTGAGAGATTCGAACTCTCGATACACTTGCATGTATACAAACTTTCCAGGCTTGCTCCTTCGGCCACTCGGACAAGTCTCCTTTTTTTTGGATAGCAAAAGTAATAAATTTAGTTAGTAATCTAAATTAAAACGGAGGTTCATTAAAATCCTCTATATCATTGCGTTTTAAAGTATCGGGATTTCCCGTGTCTTCAATCCGATCCCAATTTTTGGAAGCAACTGTTTTGGTTCCACCTCCCAAAAAATCATCATTTTGTTGCAGAGCCCCGGTGGGTGTATTCTGCGAAAAAATACTATCCTGACCCTGAGTATAATCCAAGTCGGCAAACTTGGCGTACTGACCGATAAAGCGAAGTTTAACGGTTTCAAGGGCACCATGCCTGTTCTTAGCAATAATTATTTCGGCACGTCCCTTCGTTGGTTCATTATTTTCGTCAACTTCCAAGCCGTAATACTCCGGTCTGTAAATAAACATTACCATATCAGCATCTTGCTCTATTGCACCGGACTCACGTAAATCACTTAATTGCGGGCGCTTGCTTCCTCCAGGTCTATTTTCTACCTGACGACTTAACTGTGACAGCGCAATGATGGGAATTTCTAATTCCTTGGCCAAACTTTTTAAACCACGCGAAATATTGCTGATTTCCTGTTCACGGTTTCCTTTACTATCTGGCCCGCCGCTCATTAACTGAAGGTAATCCACTATGATCAATTCCACCTTTTGGTTTTCTTTTAAGCGTCGAGCTTTAGCACGTAATTCAAAAATAGAAAGTGCGGGGGTATCATCAATAAACAAAGGAGCTACGGACAATTTTTTAATACGTTCGTTTAACTGAACAAATTCGTGATTGTCTAAATTTCCTTTCAAAATTTTATCCTGTGCAATTTCGGTTTCGCTCGAAATTAAACGCTTAACCAATTGCAGACTACTCATTTCCAAACTAAAAATTGCAACCGGTTTGTTGAACTCTACGGCAGCATTTTTTGCCATAGTTACAACAAAAGCCGTTTTACCCATACCTGGTCTTGCCGCAATAATGTGTAAGTCCGATTTCTGCCACCCCCCTGTAATTCTGTCCATTGAGGTAAAGCCACTGGGAACGCCTAATAGGCCATCCTGTTTATTTGCAGCAGTTTCTATTTCGGTGATGGCCTTTGCAATTAAACTACTCATCTTGTCATGCTGCTTGCGAACATTCGAATCGAGTATTTCAAAAATATTTTTTGTTGTTTCATCCAACAATTCAAAAACATCGGTGCTGTCTTCAAAGGCAGTTTTTATGGTATCGGTGCTTATGCGGATTAATTCACGTTGTAAGTATTTTTGAGCAACAATTCGAGCATGGAACTCAATATTGGCTGAGGAAGCAATTCTATTTGTAAGTGCCGACACATAATACGACCCACCGACAATTTCCAATTCACCTGTTCGCTTTAATTCTTGTGTAACAGTCAAAATATCTACCGGTTCCGAACGGTTAAAGAGAGAGATCATGGCTCCGAAAACTCTTCCGTTTTGTTCTTTGTAAAATGCGTCAGGACTTAAAATATCAATCACAGTGCTCAGAGCTTCTCTTTCCAATAGCATCGCTCCTAAAACAGCTTCTTCCAAATCTACAGCCTGCGGAGGTAATTTGCCGATTTCTCCAGCAGTGGCTATTGGGGAGCTTAAAATGCGTTTTCTGGTCTTATTTTGTTGACTTTCCTGATTCATAAATTTGTGTGGGGGTCAAAAGTGCAACTAAATTCCCTTATATTAAATTTACACAACTCTCAAGCTTATTCATAAGTTGTGCATAAATAATGTTCACATGTCATGTGTCAATAGTAGTAGGCTTTTCGAAGGGTTACAACTGTTAATAAGAATAAATGACAATTCTTAACAGCCGTGGTGTTAGAGAATTGTTAATTGTTTAATGAAGTTCATTTTCAATTAATTAAACAATTGTAGGCAATTTTGAGTTTGATTTCTAATAAATTTTCGTAGTCGTTATGCGTTTACTTTTTGTTGATTCTAACCATCCTGTGCTTCATGAAACTTTAATTGAAGCAGGTTTTATTTGTGATACTTTTTGGGATAAGAGCACAGACGAGTTATTAAAAATATTACCGCTGTATGATGGTTTGGTAATCAGGAGCAGGTTTAAAATAACTCGGGAAATTATTGACAGATGCCCGCAACTCAAATGCATTGCTAGAGTGGGGGCGGGGCTCGAGAATATCGATATAAATTATGCAAACAGCAAAGGAATTAAATGTCTGAGCGTGCCGGAAGGCAACAGAGATGCGGTTGGAGAGCACGCCTTGGCTATGTTATTAATGCTTATGAATAATTTGAAGAACGCGGATGAGGAGGTGAGGCGTGGGATATGGCTAAGGGCGGAAAACAGGGGGGTTGAGATAAAAGGAAAAACAGTTGGAATAATTGGTTTTGGAAACATGGGATGTGC
>CALMND010000173.1 GCA_937868565.1 uncultured Bacteroidota bacterium
ACTCATATCTGAAAAAATAATTGAAACCTATCCCGGCGAGAGAAAATTGGTTGAAGAAAGAAAAAAACAATATGTAAAAATTATGCTTTACAGACTAAATATATTGAGCAGACGCAGAAATAAATCAAACCCTTTAAAGATGTTGTTACTAAAACTACAAAATAAACTATTAGGTCTTCATCCATTCGTAATCAATAAGTAGGAATTCTTATATTTAAGGATTAATTAAGGCAAAATGCTTAACAAACTATTTAACCAAAAGAAAACATACAATAACCCATGTATTTCCCATAGTGGCTCAGAGTTTGAAGTCAATAATTGGATAGTATCCGATTTTATTGTTAATAGATTGACACCCATAGTAGGCTTTCATCCATTTCCTCTAAATGAGTTAATGTTAATGACTTCGTCTGTGTGTTATTTTAAACCGGAATTTATCTTCGAGTGGGGCACTAATATTGGAAAATCTGCCAGAATTTTTTATGAGATCACTGATGCATTTGGAATACAAACGGAAATTCACTCGATTGACCTGCCTGATGATGTTTATCATAACGAACATCCTCAAAACGATAGAGGTAAAATGGTTAAAGGTATCTCAAAGGTAATTTTACATCAAGCCGACGGATTAAAATGTTCGTTTGATTTAATTAACCAAAGGAAACCAAAAGGTAGAGTGTTGTTTTTTGTAGACGGTGACCATGGTTATGAATCAGTTAAAAATGAATTGGAAACCATCCTTAAAAACGCACCAAATGCGGTTGTTTTGCTTCATGATACATTTTATCAGTCTGCGGAATCAAACTACAACATCGGACCCTATAGCGCGGTTAAAGATGTTTTAGAAAGAAGTTACCCTGACTACCAAGTAATTTCGACTAACATGGGCTTACCTGGAATGACATTGGTTTATAAATAGATTTTACAAACTGCTCATGAAAATATTTCATTGTGTTGAATCCTATTACCCGGCTATCGGTGGAATGCAAGAAGTTGTAAAACAACTTTCTGAACGCCTTGTGAAATTGGGACATGATGTTACGGTTTTAACCCGTTTTCATAGTAGCAGAACATTTAATGAATTTAACGGTGTTAAAATAGTTCCGTTTAAAATTGAAGGTAATCCAAAGGTTGCAGCAACAGAAAGCGAAAAGGAATATGTAAACTTTCTTTTGAATAACACGTGTGATGTAGTCACTTTTTTTGCAGCGCAACAATGGGCAACAGATCTTGCCTTGCCACATTTAACTTCTCTAAACGCAAAAAAAGTGTCTGTACCAACAGGTTATTCAGGTCTCTATTGGCCTGAGTTTAAAGATTACTTTGAGGATATGAAAAAATGGATTCATGGTTATGACATGAATGTATATTTAAGTAACGACTACCGTGATATTAACTACGCGCAAGCCAATCAAGTTAAAAAAATCACGTTAATTCCTAACGGAGCAGCCGCTGATGAATTTTTGCCCGAAACACAAACTAATGTGCGCAAAGAACTGAACATTCCACAAAATCACTTTTTAATTTTACTGGTGGGTTCCTATACAGGCTGGAAGGGGCACAAAGAAGCTATTGAAATATTTTTAAAATCTGACCTTAAAAATGCTACCCTGTTAATGATAGGGAACAATTACGAAGGTTTTAAAAGACAATATGTAAAGCATCCGCGATTAGCCCTACTCAGTTTTTTAAATAAATTAACGGGAAGTAAACGCATTATTTTTAATTTTTATCCCCGCAATTTCACGGTTGCAGCATATAAACAAGCAAATTTATTTTTATTTCCGTCTAATATTGAATGTTCACCTATTGTTTTGTTCGAATGCGCCGCATCTAAATTGCCTTTTCTGGCAACAGACGTAGGCAACTCGGTGGAAATTTCAAATTGGACGAAAGGAGGGGAAATTATGCCTACGGGAAAAAACGAATCAGGTTTTAGTCATGTGGATATCAAAGGAGGCGTTAAAATGCTCAATGAAATATATCACAACAAAACTAAACGTGAAAAAATGGGCAATGAATCTTTTGAGATCTGGAAGGAAAAATATAGCTGGGAGGTAATAGCCAGACAATACGAACAATTGTATTCAAAATTAGTGAATCAGTGATAATTACTAAACTCATAGGCGGTTTGGGGAATCAAATGTTTCAGTACGCAGCAGGGCGGGCACTATCGATTAAAAACAATACAAGTCTGCTCCTCGATAAACTTACGCTCGACGAAAATCCGCACAACGCATACACACAGCGCAATTATGAATTGCACGTGTTTAGTATGCGCGCTAACTTCGCAACCACCAAAGATCTTGCAGTATTTTCTGCAGCAGGTAGAAATAGAATAATGCGAAAACTCGATTCTTATTTTTTATCAAGGAAGGAAAAGGTTGTATTTAATGAATCCGGTCAGTTATTTCATGAGCAATTTTTTCAATTGCCCGAGGATGTCTATTTAAATGGATTTTGGCAGAGCGAAAAATACTTCGAGCATATAAGAACTCAATTGCTGGAAGATTTTGTTATCCGACAGTCTGTTCCAACTGATTTAATGGTGTTGCTATCGCGCATTAAAGAAACTAACAGCATCTCTCTCCACGTTCGCCGTGGCGACTATGTTTCCCTTAAATCGGCAAACGAGTTCCATGGTTTATTAGGTGTGGAATATTACCAACATGCGATTGACCTGCTTTACAGCGAAAATGCGGACATTGAGTTGTTTATTTTCTCAGATGATATCGATTGGTGCCAACATAATCTGAAATTTAATCATCCAACAAACTACGTAATGCACAACCACAGTTCGGTATGGGACATGTATATGATGAGTCATTGCAAACACAATGTCATCGCTAATAGCAGTTTCAGCTGGTGGGGGGCGTGGCTTAACCTTAACCCGCTTAAAACAGTTGTTTTGCCGGAATTTTGGTTTAACGATGTAAAAACAGCTTCATTAGATATTTTAGCAAAAAATTGGCGAATATTATCATGAGGATTGGTTTCTTGATATTGGCGCACAAATATCCTCATCAATTAATCAAATTGATAAACTCTCTTCTTAAATATGAAAATTCAACGATTATTTTGCACATAGATTTAAAGGCGGAAGCTTTGTACCAAGAAATTTGTGACAAATATTCAAAACACAACAAAGTACTAGTTTTAAAGAACCGATATAAAGTTTATTGGGGAAGCTTCAACCAAATCAGGGCTACACTCGAACTCATTAAAGAGGGAGTTACTCATAACCTTCAATATTATTGTTTATTAAGTGGTCAGGATATTCCGATTCAACCGATAAACAAGTTCGCACATTTTTTAGAACAAAATATCGGGGCAGAGTACCTAGTGAATTTTAAGTTACCAAGTGTTCAATGGGAGGAAGGAGGAATAAATCGACTAGCCCTATATTATTTTGACGTTGAGACTAACTCAGTTCTTCTGAAAAAAATCAGCTCCCTTGTTTTAAGAATTCAAAGATTCACCGGATTTAAAAGAAAAATCAAGCATGAACTATACGGGGGTGCGAACTGGTTCACTTTATCGAACGGAGCATTGGGTTATGTATGTGAGTATCTTGAAAAAAATCCAAGCTATTTGAGTAGTTTTAAATTTTCAAGATGTGCTGATGAGATATTCTTGCAAACAATCTTGTTAAACTCTTCATTTAAACCTAAAATTGTTTCCGAAAGTTTAAGAGTCGTGGATTGGTCTTCCGGCCCTGAATTTCCTAAAATTTTTAAGACTAATGATTTTGAGAAGTTGATGAGGATGCCAGGAAAATTTTTTGCAAGAAAATTTGACGAAACGGTTGATGACGAAATAATTGATAAGTTGCACAGCCATGTATAACGAGCGAGGTTTTATTTCCGTTTTGATGCCGGTATACAATGGAGAGTTGCACTTGAGAGAGGCAATTGAAAGTGTTTTGGCGCAAACATATACTAAGTTCGAGTTTATCATTATTAACGATGGGTCTTTGGACGGCACCGCCGATATTATTAATTCTTTTAACGATTCGAGAATCATTAAAGTTGCTAATCAGAGCAACCTTGGCTTAATAGAAAGCCTCAATAACGGACTTAAGTTAGCGAAAGGCAAGTACATAGCAAGAATGGACGCTGATGACATTGCCATGCCCGAGAGATTCGAAGAACAATTGAACATGTTTGAAAATTCTCCGAACGCAGTTGTTGTGGGTACTGATTATTTTGTTATGATTGGTAATAAACTAAATTTATCAATCAACGAAGATGATAGTGACTACTTAAAAACCATGTTATTATTTGCTACTTGCTTTTGTCATCCAACGGTAATGGTTAAGAATATTTTTCCGGAAAAGAAAATTGCATATGATGGGGATTTTATTCATGCCGAGGATTATAAATTATGGACGGATTTGGTTTTTCACGGTGATTTTCGTCACATTAATAAACCCCTTTTAAAATACCGTTCCCACAAGTCACAAACAAGTGTTTTTCACAATAAAAAGCAGTTACAAATAAGTTCGCGGATTCGTAAGGAGTACCTCGAATCGCTTGGTTTTAAAATTACCGATGAGCAATTTAAAACCCATAATACCATTGGAAACAACGAATTTATAAAATCAAAAGAACAATTAAAGAAGGTTGAAGAATGGTTAAGCAGTTTAATTGAACAAAACAAAGAAGGTAAAAGATTCAACGAAATTTCTTTCAACAAAGCCATTCATAAATTCTGGATCGACAGTTGCGGATACAGTAATTTAGGCCTACTGGCTTATCGCACTTACTTTGCTTCGGAGATCTCTAATCTTGTTGAAGTTTCTATTAAAGAAAAACTATTGCTATTTGGCAAATGCTTAATCAGAAAATTCAAACGCCAGAAATCAATAACGTAAAACTACAAACACTTTCCAAACTCCTCTATCCAATGCGACCAATTCAACTCTCTATCATAAATCTCCCTAGTTTTCTTTCTTAGTTGCTGGTAATCTTCAGGCTTGTTAATTAGCTTTTCAATTTTAGAAACGTAGCCAGGCCCCTCATCGTTATAATCCATTAAATGGCCATTCTCTCCGTTTCTTAGATGCCCGGCGACACCGCCGCTATTAGTCACCAGACTAGGTATGCCGAAAGCGCTAGCTTCATTTATGACTATAGGCGTGCAATCAAAGCGTGTGGGGAGAAGTAAAAAATGATGCTCTTTGAAAACATCGTAAAACTGTTGCTGCCCCGTTACTTCATTTTTGTCGATAAATGGGACAACACGCATTTCCGGATCTGAAAATTTTTTCGGAGGAATGCATCCGACAACGGTTAGAGAAATATTAAAACCTTTCTTCTTAAGTTGTTTAAAAGCATTGTAGGCTATTTCACCACCCTTGTTATCCCAGTAAACCCCAACAAACAACAACTTCCAGGTTTTTGGAATAGTATAATTTAAATCAGAACTTTCCGGAAGAAGTTCAAGGTTAGCCCCATAAGGAATTGTTATTACGGAATTTTTTTCTTTTTTGTAATCGTTGATAACAGATTTTGAAGCCCAGTCCGAAGAAACAATTACCCATTTACTTTTTTCAATGGCAGAATTTTCAATAAAGTTTCCTTCGTCAACTGATTTTCGCGTAAGATGACTCAAACTCTCATGGTAATTTAAACAACTCGAAAACGTACCATCAGTAATGTAAATAATAGGAATTCGGGTAGTAATAAAGGCTATTTCACAGGAAGCAGCAGGAGCAATGACGTAATCGTATTTTTTCTCCTTTAATTTTTTGTCGAAATAATTGGCATAACCCTTGCTGATGAATTTGCTATGCCTGTAACTTAATCTTTTCCCAAAAACACTTAAATAAATTTGATTAATGGCCCTAGCAAAAAGTACGCGCAATTTTGGTTCATAAGGACCCAAAACGTCTACGTCACCAATAGAACAAATAGATTTGTAAATGCTGTGATGTGTTCCAGACCAAACCCGCTTATCCCTAGGGTCACTGCAAGATAAATATGCGAAAAGTAATGGTTTCAAAAAATAATATAAATCAGATAAAGTTTGATTTGTTGAGAAAGGCAAATATAGTAAATATAGCTTGTCCTCACAGGACTACTAAAACTGAGAGATCTTTTAAAGTTTATGCCATAGCACAGCAATTTTTATTAATTTTAAATCCTCTGTTTAAAAGTAATTTAATAGAGGTATTATTAGTTTTGATAAGCATTTGCACCCTAATTAAATGAAATTCTCAATAATTATACCATCCTATAATCAGCACGAATATATTGAGGAAACTCTGAAGAGTGCTCTGGAAATGAAAGAGGTATCCAAAACAATGGGTGCTGAACTTGAAATATTGTTATTTGACAGCGAATCCGACAACAAAGTGCAGAGGGTAATAGAGACTTACGCTTCTCGAATTGATTATCTGGAAATTAGAAAAGATGCTGGGCAATACGACGCCATTAACAAAGGCATACAGAAATGCACCGGAGACTATTGGACATGGTTAAACACCGATGATACCCTTGATAAAGAAGGGTTCATAAAAATGGTAAAAATACTTCAACAAGAGACATCCATTGATTATATTTATGGGGGCGTTGATTATATCGACTATGAAAGTAAGCACATGAGGACTTTTAACAGCTATAAAATTGATAGGGAAACGCTCACAAGGAAAGTTCCCGGTATTTTTCAGCAAGGATCTTTTTTTAGAAAAGAGTTTACTAACAAAATAGGCCTCCTCAGGCCGTTTAATTGCTGTTTCGATTATGAATATGTACTTCGATGTTTGAGCAATCACGCCAAAATGTATGTCTGCGATTTCAAAGTAGCCAATTTCCGTCAACATAAAGTTTCAAAAACAGGAAGTCTAACGCCGACTTTTATTCGTGAACAGTTAATCATAAGCAAAGAATACGGTAGAAAAACATGGGATTTCCTCACCTGGTTTTCAAATCTAAGGTTATTAAAGCATAAACTATTTCCGCGCTAATGAAAGTTTTGTTATTGTCGGATACCTACAGCGAACATACTGAGAAATGGGCTCTTGGCCTTGCCGGTTGCGGTATTCAGGTGGGCTTGTTTAGTTTTAACAAAGCAACATACGAATGGTATAACCATAAAAACATCACTGTTTTTTTTGAACCCGAAAAAAAAATAAATGCAGAAAGCACCTTTACAAAATTGTCTTACTTAAAATATGTGAGCATACTTAAAAAAATAATTAGACATTTTAAACCCGATATTTTGCACGCTCACTACGCTACGAGTTACGGACTTGTAGGAGCTCTTTCTCGTTTTCATCCCTTTGCGCTCTCGGTTTGGGGTTCAGATGTTTATGATTTCCCGAAACGTTCAAGAGTTCATAAAAAAATGCTTCAATACAATCTTCGGAAAGCTGATTGCCTAATGTCCACTAGCGAAGTGATGAAAACAGAATTAGGCAAATACACGAAAAAAGAAATTTTGGTAACACCGTTTGGTGTAGATGTAAAGGATTTTTGCCAAAAGTATATAAAAGATAAAAAACCGGATACGCTCTACATAGGAACAATTAAACCTATTGAGGAAAAATATGGAATTGTATATATTATCGAAGCAGCCGAAATATTAATTAAACGAAACCCGGATAAAAAATATCTTTTTTCCTTAATAGGTCCTGGTAGCGATTTGGATCAATACCAAAAACTCATTCATGATAAAGGTCTTTCCGATTATTTTAATATGACTGGGCGCATTCCCTTTTCGGAAATAAACTATTATCATAATTTAATGGATGTCTTTTTGAATGTTTCTATCGATGACAGTGAAAGTTTTGGCGTTTCAACAGTAGAAGCAATGGCATGCGAAAAACCGGTAATAGTAACCGATGTAGGGGGGTTAATGGAGGTTGTTGGTCAGGGAGAATTTGGAATAATTATTCCAAAAAAGGACTCGCTTGCGATGGCTGATGCAATAGAACGATTGGACAACGATAGAAATTTAGCAAACGAATTGGGAAGAAAGGCCAGGCAACACGTGCTTAAACATTACGACTGGGAGAATAATCTCCGCAATATGATAGAGAATTATAACTTATTACTTGAAAAAACAAAACACGAAGTTTGATTTTACGAGCAATTGGAAATATTGAAACCTATTCAGAAAAAGCGGAACCTCTTTTAGGAGTTTTTGCTTCCCGAAAATGGCTGGAAGTTTATGGTAAAGACATTACCATTGTTGGGATTTACAAAGACGAACACCAGTTGGTGGGAGGATTTTATTATCTAAACACAAAAAAATACGGACTAACTTTTATAAAATTGCCGCCTTATACGCCACACTGCGGCTTATTTTTTACGTCTGAAAGCAAAAACAAGTCTTCAATAAACAACAACTCTAAAGATGTGATTACACAGGTCTGTAAACATTTTTCCGAGCTTAAGCCAGCCTTAATTGTGTTGGCTTTTTCCTCACAGATTCAGGATTTGCAGCCTTTTATCTGGGAAAAATACAAGGTGGTACCTAATTACACATACAGAATAGATTTGCAACGGACACTGGAGGAAATTACATCCAATTTCGACCCAAAAAATAGAAACGTAATCAGTAAAGCGATTAAAGAAAATATTGAGATTTCCGAAAACAGTATGAACCCGGAAGACTTGTACGGTTTCTTTTATAATTCACTAAAGTCTGCTAGGGCTAACATTTATAGCAAAGAACTTAAAAATATTTTTCATACATTTTCTGATGCTACGAATTCCTTTAGCATTGTTGCAAGAAAAGAAAAAGAAATTTTGGGAACAGTGTTTTGTGTTTATGACAAAGAAAATTGCTATTATCTATTGGGAGGTGTAAATAAAGATTCGGGGGTGAAAGGAGTAAATAATTTATTGATTCAAAAAAGCATCGAGAAAGCAAAATCTCTTCGATGCAAAACTTTTGATTTCGAAGGATCTATGCTGAAAGGGGTGGAAAAGTTCTTTAGAAGCTTTGGCCCCGAATTAGTGCCATATTACACAGTAAATAAAGCCAAATTGCCTTTGGAATTGCTTTTAAAATTTAAAAAAAGGGAATTATTTTGAAAGTCGAAATCGTAAATAAGCAATCAACGCGATATCCGGTTTTAGCTGGGTTTATCGAAAAGCACAATTTGCTTTTTAACAGCGCCGCTTGGTTAAATAATTACGATTTGACAGCTTTAACGCAATGTGCCATTTTAAACAATAATAACGAAGTAATCGGCTGTTTTATTTACTACACTTTTAAAAAAGCTTCATTTAATTTTGTGATTTCCCCGCCGTACGCACCAAACATTGAGCTATTTTATGTTAATCCTTCAGAATCAGTGGTCGGAAGAAACACCTTTAATAAGGAAATTTCAGACTTGCTAGCGGATTATTTTATTTCACTGAACAAACATTACGTCAATATTAATTTACCCGAAACAATTATTGATACGCAACCTTTCACCTGGAAAGGCTTTACCTCCCGCTTGCGTTATTCCTATATCATTCATCTATCCAAATCCAAAGAAGAACTATGGGATAATTTATCTTCAGAAAAAAGAAAAAGTGTAAATAAAGCCATTAAAGACGAACTGGAAGTTAAAGAAACAACAGACAAAGAACTCGTTTATTCCTTGGTGATTAAAAGTCTGGACAGGAATGGTAAATCGAAGAATATTGAAATAATACGTAAAATTTTATTCTCGTTTTCGAAGCCTCAGAACTCCTATTCCTTTGTTGCGTATCATAAAAATGTGCCAATTGGCACGAGTTTTTGTGTGATAAATAAAAACAAAGCCATGTATTTATTTGGGGGTTTCGATTCTGAGAATAAACACCACGGGGCGGGTGTTTCCTGCATGTGGCAAAGCATACTCAAAGCAAAAGACTTAAACCTTCAGTACTTTGATTTTGAGGGATCTATGAACGAGACTATAGAAAGGTATTTTAGGGAATTTGGGGGCGACATGATTCAATATGCCTGTGTAGAAAAGATTAACCCAATTTTAAAGACTATGTTAACTCTTACGAAAAGAAATACTTTGTAAATCAATGAGAAAATTTTTAAGTAACATAAAACAATCCATCTTTCATCGCCTTAAACTTTACCCGATTTACGACGTTTTTAACGCAATAAATGCACATTATCCTCTAAAAGGTTGCACAGCATTAGAAGCCTTCGCTTACACAGGAGCATGGCAAACTAGGGCTTATAAGCATTTACCAGCCTATTTGGAGGCCTGGGAAATTAATGAGGAGTGCAGGTCTGAATTAGAGAAAAATCTTCCCGGCGCAACAATTAAAATTACCAACACTTTTGAGGAAGCGTTTCGCTGTAAAAAAAAGTTCAACTTCATTAACGTGGATACTCACCAAGGACTTTTTGGCAACTACTGTGAGAATTTTGAGTTTTTTCCTATATTATTTAATCTCACGCAAGACGAATGTATTGTTAACTTGAATGTTATTCCAAATGCTTCGCCCGAATGGAGAAGTCGCTATGGGTCCCTATTTAGTGAAGAACATCTACGGCGGCGGATTGCTTTTTACGGCACAAGTGACCCTGAGAATGTTACACTTGAACAAATGCTACACACCTACGGAACTATCGCCGCAAAAAACAATTATAGTATTGTCTGGCACTATTTCAAACAACGCACTTTGACGTACTACTTAGTGTTGCATCTTCGGAAAAACTTATGAAAGCCATCATTTCACACGATATTGACCATATTACGGTTTGGGAACATCTCTTTAAAGACACCATCATTCCCAAATACATGATTCGCATGCACGTTGAGCTACTAAAAAATAAAATATCGTTGAGGGAATACACGTTGAGATGGTCAGATTTATTTAAAAATAAATGGCAAAACATTGATGAACTTGTTACATTTAATAACATAAACCTTGTTCCATCATCTTTTTTTATAGCGGTAAATAAGGGAGTTGGGCTTAATTATTCAAATGAGTCAGCCCTTTTATGGATTGAGCAAATGCAAAGGAGAAATTGCGAAATAGGAATACATGGAATAGATTTTGATGATGAAAAGTTAATCAAAAGAGAGTTTGATTTATTCAGTTCGCTCACAAAAATTAATTCGTTTGGAATTCGGATGCACTACGTACGTAATACCAGAGAAACATTTTCCCAGTTAGCTAAAGCTGGCTACACATACGATAGCACAGAATGCTCCTTTAAGGACCCATATAAAATAGGGGAGATGTGGGAATTCCCTTTTCAAATCATGGATGGTTGGATTATTGAGAACTATAAAAGTTGGCAATCTTTAAACCTAGAACAAGCAAAAATAAATACTATTAAATTAATTGACAAAGCACATCAAAGTAA
Organism: uncultured Bacteroidota bacterium; assembly: GCA_937868565.1. Taxonomy (GTDB): domain Bacteria; phylum Bacteroidota; class Bacteroidia; order B-17B0; family Aurantibacillaceae; genus Aurantibacillus. The sequence goes on from CALMND010000173.1 coordinate 11,317, forward strand.
CCTGCAATACTTAGGAATCGATTTTCATGATCGCTATTTTTCTCATGCATTTAAAACCTGGCTTGACTGGTACATGTGGTTGGTTGAATACCTTAAAAAAAATAAAATTGAATTCATAAATTTTAATCAGGCAATTAACGAGCTACAAGGATGAGAAAATAAAATGAGATTCTTGGTTGTTAATGAATAGTCGTTTGGGATAATTTGTAGAATAGAAAGAAGCGACAACTAAACTTTTTTCAAAGAAGGTTAAAGGGAAAGCCATTATAAAGTGGATCGGTGTTGAACAATCAGCCTTAAAAAACAGAGACGACGGGGTCTCTCAAGTTATACCGATTACTCATGACTTCTCCATAGGCACCAGCACTCCTTATTGCGATTAAGTCCCCGCGTTCAGTTTGTGGAAGCTCAACAGATTTACCGAAGCAATCGCTACTCTCGCATATGGGGCCAACAACATCATATTTTTTTAAAGGTAATGTTGAATTAGATGAAATATTCTCTATCTTATGAAAGGCTTGATAAAGAGCTGGTCTGATGAGTTCGGTCATACCTGCATCAAGAATCAGAAAATTTGTCTTGATACCATTTTTTATATACAGTACCCTACTAATTAAACTTCCACATTGACCAACAATGGAGCGGCCCAGTTCAAAATGAATTTCTTGGGCTGGTTTTAACTCCAAAAACTATTTAAAAACGTTAAAATAGCTTATAAAATCGACCATGAGCTGCGCATAAGGTTCTT
>CALMND010000174.1 GCA_937868565.1 uncultured Bacteroidota bacterium
GTAATCTTCGGCCGGATAATAGTTCGTAAACTTTGTAATCTCAGTAACAATTGGGCTAGGATAAGCTCCGGAAGTATTAATCTCCTTTTTGTATTTTTCTGCCAATTGTTTTTGTTCTTCATTGTGATAAAAAATCGCTGAACGGTATTGCGTGCCAAAGTCATTGCCCTGACTGTTCAATGTTGTAGGGTCATGCGTTTTCCAAAACACTTCCAACAGCTCGTCAAAACTTATTTTTGTTTTATTAAATATGATCTGGCAAACTTCAGCATGTCCTGTTGTTCCTGCACAAACCTCTTTATAGGAAGGATTCTTCACATTGCCACCGCTATAACCACTCTTAATACTTATGACTCCATCTAGTCGCTGAAAAACGGCTTCTACGCACCAAAAACATCCGGCACCAAAAGTAGCCGTGTCAATGGTAGAATTATTGTCTTCTGCTTTTTGATTTGTTTCCGCATTCATTTTGTAAGAGCTTGAATTGTTTTTATTTTGTCCGCAAGCGCTGACAAAAAAAATAACGGCTATGAGCGTTACGCCTACCCTAAGTATACTCAGATTCATTATCCTATTCTTTCTTTGGAGGATCTCCATTTTCAATAACTTCAACTATCTTCTTTTTGTCCTTTTTTACTTTTTTAGGTTTGCCACCTTTTTCTCGGCCAACAAAATCATAGTACTTTTTTAATTTATCATTTTTTGTTATCTTAATTACTCCATCTATATCCCATTCCAGACAGTCGAAGGTAACTGAAACTGTTTGGTTGTCTTCGGAAGTAGCAGAAGCTTCAACTTGCAACAATCTTACTTCTGTTTCGGTTGAATCCGTATATATTGAATCCTTGTTAATACGATATCTTAACCATTTAAAATTATACTTATCAAAAAGATAATCACTGAATAATTTGCCGTCTTTGAACGACATTTTATCCGCAATTCCTTTTTTTCCCGGAACACCCTCTTTTACTTCGTCAAGCATAATATTAAAAATGCGTTTATGAAGGGAGTCCTTTTCACTTTTAAAAGCAAAAACAAAAAATAGAAATAATGGAAAAACGAAAAAATATTTTGAATAATTTACTTTAGTCATGACTAATACGTTCAAATTTGATGAAAATTTATAAGGTAAAAATAGGAATTTATTAGTTACTTAACAGTTAAAATAAATTAATAAATGCAACCGTTGGCAGAGAGAATAAGACCAAAAAGTATTGATACGTATTTAGGGCAACAACACATTATTGGCAAAGGCAGTGCTTTGCGAAGATCTATTGAGCAAAATCTACTGCCTTCCATGGTTTTGTGGGGTCCGCCTGGCGTTGGTAAAACTTCTTTAGCATTAATAATTGCCAACGAGTTAAAACGACCCTTTTACCTGTTGAGCGCAATAAACAGTGGTGTAAAAGACATACGAGAAGTGATAGAAAAAGCGGGAGACAATAATTTGTTTAACCAAAGTAAACCCGTTTTATTCATAGATGAAATTCACAGATTTAGTAAATCCCAACAAGATTCTCTTTTGGGTGCGGTTGAAAAGGGATTGGTAACTCTCATTGGTGCTACTACCGAAAATCCATCTTTCGAAGTAATACCCGCTTTATTATCTAGATGTCAAGTTTATGTATTAAAATCGTTGGAAGAGAAAGATTTGCTTAGGTTAATACATACTGCAATCCAAGAAGATGAACTTTTATCAGCCAAAAAAATTCAAATAAAAGAACACGAAGCTTTGATAAGAGTGAGTGGCGGAGATGCCCGTAAATTGTTGAACGCTCTGGAAATTTCTGTTAATAGCAGTTATGCAGATGAAATAATAATTACAAATGAATTGGTTTTAGAAGTTATTCAACAAAATCTGGCGCTATACGATAAAAGTGGTGAAAATCACTACGACATAGTTTCAGCTTTTATTAAATCCATAAGAGGAAGTGACCCAAATGCGGCTTTATATTATTTAGCCAGAATGATAAAGGGTGGTGAGGATCCTTTATTTATTGCCAGGCGTATGCTAATTTTAGCTAGTGAGGATGTTGGTAATGCCAACCCAAATGCACTATTATTAGCTAATAATTGTTTTAATGCCGTTAATGTTATTGGTATGCCTGAGGCCAGAATTATATTGGGGCAATGCGCGAGTTATTTGGCGTGCAGCGCGAAAAGTAATGCGAGTTACAAGGGTATTGACGATGCCCTAGCAGCAGTAGAAAAAACAGGAGATCTACCAGTACCCCTTCATTTAAGAAACGCCCCTACCCGATTGATGAAAAATATAGATTATGGAAAGGACTACGCATACGCGCATTCTTACGAAAACAATTTTGTTGAACAAGAGTTTTTGCCGGAAGACCTCAGTGGAAGTAGGTTCTATGAACCAGGAGATAATGCGCGCGAAAAAGAACAAAGAGAATTTTTGAAATTACGTTGGAAAGATAAGTATGGTTACTAATAACCGATGAAGCACTA
>CALMND010000175.1 GCA_937868565.1 uncultured Bacteroidota bacterium
TTTTCTCTTTCCAATAGCTCCAGATAAGGATAATAGCAAAGGCAACAACAAAAAAAACAAGAAATGCTATTCGTCCCTGAGTAAACATTATTTTGGTAGAAATGAGTTAACTTTATTTTGCAAAATTAAGACTTAAACAGCTAATATACTTAAAGCATCTTCTTTATTATTAGCAATTTTAAAAAGGGTATTAAGTTTAGTGATTAAAATTAACTCTGTTATCTTTTTATTCATATTAAAAAGAACGGCCTCTCCTCCTCCCACTCTTGATTTAATCAACAGCTGAATAAGTGTATTTAGTCCGCTGCTATTCATATAAATGAGTTTATCCAAGTCAATGGCCCAGCGATTACAATTTTCCTTAGCCAGTTCATCAGCCTTCTCTAAAAGGGAAAGTGCCTGACTTTTCTCAATTAAATTGCCACTAAGCCCAATTATTGCATAATTGCCGTAATTGGAAACTGTGAAATCAAAAACCATAATTTATTTTTTTAAATATTGACAACTTCCTTTTTCACTTAAACTTTTACATTTGGCAAAAAAATTAAGTGAGTGATTAATAATTTTAAAATTTAACATTTCTTCCGCGCTTTTTTGTATTTGCATAATGCGAGGATCACAAAACTCAAAAACATGTTCGCAATCGGCACAAATCAAGTGATCATGTTGTTTGTATTTGTATGCCTTTTCGAACTGCGCAAGATTTTTACCAAACTGATGCTTAATAACCAAACCAGCACCCAAAAGTATTTCAATGTTATTGTACAATGTAGCCCTGCTCACTCTGTATTTTTTATTCTTCATCATCAAATACAGCTGTTCTATGTCAAAATGGCCTTCATGCGAATAAATCTCATTCAAAATAGCAAAACGTTCGGAAGTTTTGCGGTGTTTATTTGCCTCCAGGTAATCCGTTAAAATTTTGTTTACTGCCTCTTTCGTTTCCTGGTTCATAACCAAGTTTCTAATTTAGATATTATTTAATTTTTTTGCAAATAAAGCTGCGAATTCAATATTTCGCTATTTTTACAGGATGCAGTATGGCATTTGTTTGTTGAGCCTTGTTCCTGCCCGCAAGGAGCCGTCGGGTGCCAGCGAAATGGTGAGCCAATTGTTTTTTGGTGAGACCTATTCGGTTATCGAAAATGGGGATAACTGGCTTAAGATAAAAACAGCTTTTGATAATTACGAATGTTGGATAAGTGCCAAACAGCATAGCCGTATTAATGAAAGTACTTTTTTACAAATTCAAAAAACAAACCCTCATTATTGTAACGAAATTACACAAAGCCTTCGTAACAAGCTCAGCGCGTCGGATTTAATGCTTACCATTGGAGCTCATTTACCTTTTTATAAAGAAGGTAACTTAAGTTTTGAATCTCATGTTTTTAACTTTTCTGGGCTGACCCGTTCCGTGACAAAAAAAGAAAGCGCTGAAGAAATTATTAGGTGTGCCAAACTCTATTTAAACGCTCCCTATTTGTGGGGGGGCAAAAGTCCTTTTGGAATTGACTGTAGTGGTTTCGTACAAACCGTGTTTAAATTAAATGGTTATAAATTGCCAAGAGATGCCTACCAACAAGTTGAACTTGGGGAGCCTCTTAGTTTTGTAGAAGAAGCCTCAGCGGGTGATTTGGCCTTTTTTGACAACGAAGAAGGTCACATCGTTCATGTTGGCCTTTTATTAAACAATGAACAAATTATTCATGCCAGCGGCAGCGTAAGAATTGATAAATTTGATCATTACGGGATATTTAACTCTGACACTAAAAAATATTCGCATTTACTAAGGGTAATAAAACGTATTGTTTAAGCATTAACAAACACTAACACAAAAAATTCTGGATTATAGGTTTAGTATGTGCTTTACTTATTGATGCTTCATTTAGGAAAAGAACTAAGTGCAAGATAGGCGAAACCAATTCGACTTGCAATAACAATAAGATATGTGAATTTTCAAAAAATCGCTCAATTCAGTGAAGGGATCAACGTAAAAGAATACAGCTCTCGGGGGAAATATGTTTTTGAAAATGTTACATATGGAGCTGATTATTCAGCAGAGGTAATTGATTCCAAATGTAACCCCCTTGGCTTGTTAGATTTTGCAGGCAATACAAAGATTAATCGTGAAAATTTTTCAAACGCCGTTATGGTGAGAACGGTTTGGGCGGGGTAGATTTTTACAAGAAGGTATAAAAGGGAAAGAACACAGCAAAACTACTCATACTTCTTCACTGTATTATGAATATCAATTAAAGGTTTTAAAAACTCCTCCAAGTCATACACACAAAGTTGTGAAGCCGCATCACACAACGCTTTTGAAGGGTCAGGATGTGTTTCGATAAAAACACCATCCACACCGCTGGCCACTCCTGCCCTGCTTAATACGGGTAAAAATTCACGCATTCCTCCTTTTGCATCTGAACTCGGAATACCATACTTGCGAACACAATGAGTAATATCAAACACTACAGGATATCCCAAATTATTCATGTGAAAAAAACTTCGGGGATCAACAATCAGGTCATTATAACCAAACACATAACCACGCTCCGTTAAAATCACATTATCGTTCCCCGAATCAATACATTTTTGCAGGGGATGTTTCATATTATCAGGCGCTAAAAATTGTCCATGCTTAATATTTACCACTCTACCCGTTTTGGCCGCAGCAACCACCAAGCTGCTTTGCATGCATAAGTATGCCGGTATTTGCAACACATCGCACACTTCCCCTGCAATGGCGGCCTGATAACTCTCATGTATATCCGTTAGTAAAGGAAAACCAAACTGTTCCTTTACTTTGGCAAGAATTTTCATGCCTTTTTCAAGACCTGGCCCATCGTAGTATTTTAAATTGCTGCGGTTATCTTTTAAAAAACTGGATTTGTAAATTATTTTAATTTTTAAACGCTCACCGACTTCTTTCAGTTTTTCGGCCGTTCGCATCATGATACTTTCCTCTTCAATAACACATGGTCCGCTTATCAGGAATAGTTCTTTTGTTCCGCACTCTATATTTCCAACATTAACAATCTTTTTCTGCATATTCAGTCAATTTAATACTCAACAAAATAAACATATTTATGTGTATAATAAAAACTCTTTGCTTAAAAATAAACGTTGATAATCATCTTTCTTTATACTATGGAAAGAGTTCATTTAATTGCTATTGGGGGCAGTGCAATGCACAATATGGCCCTGGCACTTCAAGAAAAAGGATTTATGGTTAGCGGAAGTGACGATGAAATTAACGAACCGAGTAAAAGTCGTCTGGCAAAGGCTGGTTTGTTACCCGCCGAAATAGGATGGTTCCCGGGAAGAATTTCAAGTGATTTGGATGCGGTTATTTTGGGAATGCATGCCAGAGAAGATAATCCTGAATTAATCAAAGCCAAAGAGTTGGGTGTAAAAATATACTCCTATCCTGAATATATTTATCAGGCAACCAAGGATAAAACGAGAATTGTGATTGGTGGTAGTCATGGTAAAACCACAATTACTGCGATGATTTTGCACGTGATGAGTTATTGCAAAATAGAAACCGATTTTATGGTGGGTGCACAATTGGAGGGTTTTAACACCATGGTGCGTTTAACCAGGACATCGAAATATGCCGTTATTGAGGGTGATGAATACCTCGCTTCCCCTATTGACAGGCGTCCGAAGTTTCATTTATATAAACCAAATATTGCCATTTTAAGTGGCATTGCCTGGGATCATATCAACGTATTTCCAACTTTTGAAATTTATGTAGAACAATTCAAAAAGTTTATTGAGTTGATTGAACCTACCGGTCACTTGATCTACTGTTCGGAAGATAAGGTTCTGGACAATTTATGCTCATCGCAACCAAATCCAAGAATTACCTCTCAACCCTACTCTGTTCCTACTCACGAAATAATAAACGGAGTAACTTCATTAAATGCTGACGGAAAAAAATATCCCCTCCAAATATTCGGAAACCACAATTTGATGAATTTGAATGGCGCACGAATGGTTTGCAATAAAATTGGAATAAGTGACGCTCAGTTTTACGAAGCCATACAGTCTTTTAAAGGGGCGGCCAAGCGCTTAGAATTAGTCTGTAAAAAAGAGAATTTTAACTTTTATAAGGATTTTGCACATTCTCCTTCCAAACTAAAAGCGACGACTGATGCCGTAAAACAACAGTTTCCCAACAGGAAAATAATTGCTTGCATGGAGTTACACACCTTTAGCAGTTTAACCGAAGAGTTTTTAAATGAATACAAAGACTCTATGAATCTGGCGGATGAAGCACTGGTTTATTTTAATCCACGAACTGTTGCCCACAAAAAACTAAAGAAGGTTAGCCCGGAACAGGTGCACCACTATTTTAATCGAAAAGATTTAAAAGTATATACCAAAAGCGAAGAGGTAACCCAATACTTAAAATCAAAAAACTGGAACAATTCGGTTTTGCTCATGATGAGCAGTGGAAACTTTGATGGGGTTGATTTTAATGTATTGGCAAATGAAATTTGTATTAACTTGCGTTAGTTAAACAAGCTCTTCAATTTAAAAAGCACCAAATTCATTAATTGCTGTTCTTAGGTTTTATGCTGTTTAGTTCTCCTATATTTCTGTTTCTGTTTCTTCCAATTGCACTTCTTGGTTACTATTTAGCTTTTGGAAGATTAAAGAATTACTGGTTGTTATGGGTGAGTTTGGTATTTTTCGCATGGGGAGGTGTTAGCTATACCTCCATCCTAATAAGTTCTGTTGTTTTCAATTACTTTATTGGACTTGCTATTGAAAAAAAACTTAAAAGTAAAAGAGCATACTGGTGGTTGGCTTTTGGGGTGTTTTGTAATATACTAACACTTGGAATTTACAAATATGCCGACTTTTTTATTACTAATATTAACCCTCTGCTCAACACATTCAATGCTCCGGACATAGCACTAACAAAGATCGCATTACCAATTGGGATTTCTTTTTACACATTTCATTCTCTTTCATACTTAATTGATATATACAGAGGCAAAACATCCGCGCAAAAAAATATTCTTGACCTTGCTCTCTACATTTGTATGTTTTCACAACTAATTGCGGGTCCAATTATTCGCTACAGTGATGTTTGGTTACAGTTAAAAACAAGAACTCATACGCTTACAAAATTCTCATCGGGTATAGAACGCTTTATAATTGGTTTGGGTAAAAAAGTGCTCCTTGCTAATACTTTTGCTCGAATAGCCGACACTTCATTCGTTGCTAACCCTGATGAGCTTGGAACTTTAAATGCCTGGTTGGGAATAATTTGTTATACACTCCAGATTTATTGCGACTTTTCAGGATATTCGGACATGGCCATTGGCTTGGGTCGCATGTTTGGTTTCGAATTTCAGGAAAACTTTAATTTTCCTTATAAGGCAAACTCAATAAAAGATTTTTGGCACAGGTGGCACATTTCACTTTCTACTTTTTTTAAAGATTACGTTTATATTCCTTTAGGCGGTAATCGTGTAAAAAAAAGCAAAATTTACTTTAACCTAATTTTTGTTTTCTTTTTAACTGGCTTTTGGCACGGAGCAAGCTGGAGTTTTGTGGTCTGGGGTTTATTTCACGGTTTTTTTATGATTACAGAGAGACTTGGTTTCGAAAAAATTCTTCAAAAAAGCTGGAAACCACTGGCCAATTTGTACACATTATTAGTCGTTATGTTTGCTTGGGTTCTGTTTAAAGCGGAAACTCTGACGTATGCGATGAACTATTGGAATGCCCTCATAAATTTTAAAACAAGCCCTGACCAAATTGCTGTATTTATGGGATATATAAATGTTGAATTTATTATTGTAACATCAATTACTTTGTTAGGTGCTTTTGGCTTTTTAAATTTTCTTAACACCTTTTTCTTAAACTCAGTTAAAAGAGCCGGGGTATTCGCATCAGTTTTAACATACGCTTATCACAGTTCTTCCATTCTGATTTATTTGGCCATTACAGGTCTTTGTACAATGTATTTAATGGCAGGAACGTACAACCCTTTTATTTATTATAA
>CALMND010000176.1 GCA_937868565.1 uncultured Bacteroidota bacterium
TATTTTCCCTTTGTGTCAACAAAACCTCCCTTTTCAAACCATTGCATATGACCTCCATGCTTAATTCCATTCACGTAAGAGGATGATTCGCGCGGCTGGCCACTTTCGTAGTAGTATTGCCAAGCTCCTGATTTTGGACCTTTGGTGTTATATTTCCCTGTATAATTTAAAACTCCATTTGCATACCACCCCTTCCAATCTCCTAGAAGCAGGGTTCCTTTTATGTTTCCTTCATCTTTCTTAACGCCATTGTCCCACCAACTCATCCATAAACCATCTTCTCTTCCATTAACATATGGTCCCTCTTGTAATTTTTTTCCGTTTTCCCACCAAGTCGTCCACGTTCCTGTTTTTATTCCATTTTCAAAATTTCCCTGTTTCCATTTTTCTCCTCCTTTATAATAGTAATTCCAAATGCCTGTTTGTTTATCGTTACTAAAGTTCCCTTCACTCTCAATGGTGCCACTTTTATAATAATATGTCCATTTTTCTTCGCGGATATTGTCTTTTAAAGTTCCGGTCATCTCTATATTCCCCTCTGAAGTATAGAATTTCCAAACACCGTTTTTTTTACCAGAAGTAAAGTTGCCTTCACTCTTTATTTTATGATTTGAATAATACGAGGAATAATATCCATTTAGTGTACCTGCTTCGTATGTTGCTTCGTAATCCAACTCTCCATTGCTGTGAAAAAATCTCCAAACGCCATCCTGCAAACCGTCTTTATATGAACCGGTTGCCCGAATAATTCCATTGTCATAGTTGGCAGTGAGGCTGCCGTTTCCTCCAGATATTAATTGTTTGCCCTTATCGTTCCACAAGTCCATCAGCAACAAAAGAGTGTCTCTGTATTCTTTAGAGAATTTTTTTTGCCCTGAATCGTAAAATTCCTCCCATCTGGAACAGGGCTTACCGCTGCAATAGTTTTCTATTGCCTTTTGCTTGCCTGAAAAAAACCATTTTTCAACTTTACCATTGTATTTATCTTTTTCAAAACTTCCCTTACTTTCAGGTTGCCCATTATCAAAAAAATAGATCCACTCACCTTCTTTTTTACCCCTTTCGAAATTTTCACGGCTCTTAAGCTTGCCATTTTCGTGCCAGGAGGTCCAGGTGCTGTCTGCCAAATCGTTTTCGTAATGAGTTACTTGCGCCGTTTTACCGCTTTTAAAAAAATACAAATTGGTCCCCCACTTTTTGCCTTTAAGGTAATGTTCAACTGCTTTTTTTGTGCCGTTTTCGTAATAAAAAGTCCAGATACTATCTTCTTTTCCGTAATTATAAAAACCTTTTCTGCTTAATTTACCAGTTTTATAATATTCTATATGCGTGCCATGTGGCATGCCCTTTAAATAATCCGTTTCGGATTTTAACTGTGTTTGCTGCGCGTCATAAAATTCTTTTTTAGGCTGGCCTGTTAGGACTGCAACAGTAAAAAAGAAGAAGGCAATTAACTGAAAGCGCATCAGGTAAATTTAAACAGCATAACGCTATTGCTTGCTTTTAGATACAGGTTTTGTGAACAATTTAAAGGTTGAAAAGTGTTAGCTTTCTATTAAATCAGGGTTCGTATATATCAAAGTCTTTATTTTCGAGTACTTTTCTATAATTAAGGCTGATTTCCTTTGCGAATACCCTTTTTAAAATGACTATGTGCTTCAAGCCTTTAGATTTTAAGTCCTGAATCCAGGCATCATCGGCTACCTTTACGTTTTTGGCTATCCAGCCCTTGCGATGAGCAAAATACATCGGCGTAGGAACTTCACCACTGTTTATCAAAATAAGATCCTTACGTTCTCCCAATTTGTCAAGTTCGGTTTCAAGCCGCACCAGAGCCAGATTTTCTTCTTTTATGTAAAAATCGCTCATTTTATTGCCAAGCGATTCTATCAAAATAAGTAACAACAAAGCCAGTTTTAATTTTGGTTGAGTTAGATACTCAAGAGTATTTGCTGCCAGCAACGCCATTACTGGGGCAAACGGAACCATATAATAGGAGTGATGCGTAAATGTGAGTCCGGCTTTGAAAATTATCACTACAAACGCCCCGAAACTAAGTGAGAAAACCAATATTATACGATGACTTTTATTTTTCATAGCAAGACCAAGGCCGGCCACAAATAAAATAAAACCTGCTATTTGTAATGTGTCGAGGTAAAACTTTTCGAATCCGTTATAAACATCGCCAAACACTTCTCTCATGCCCTGCAAAATTCCTTTGCCCATAAAAAAATGCTCGAACTGATAATGTTGGGTTAAATAAGGAACCCAATAGAAATAATAAACCGATACAATAGAAATTACTATACCTGTGGTGAGTATAAAAATTATTTTTGCTTTCCTGTTTTTTTCTGTATCGAAGATAAAAGGTGCAAAAACAATAAGTAGGTAAGCTGAAGGCAATTTTGATAATACGCCTAATAGCGTAAATATAAAATACCCTGAAATATTCTTTATGCTGCTTTTCGTATCAAAGTAATTACTTCCATAATAAATACCAATAATTACCAGAGACATTGAAAATGTATCGGGCATAATTTTACGTGAATACGTAAACCATATCGAAAACAATAAGATAAATGTGGCATTAAAAGCCAGGCTTTGGTTGAAGTATTTTTTAACGAGTTTATAAAAAAACCATAATCCAATACTCGAAACTATGAGGTTTATCAAACGTCCGTACCAATGCGCATAACCAAATACAAGCGACAGGAGATAAATCAGGTAATTAAGTGCCGGAAACTCCATGCCGGTGATACCAGTTTTTTCACCGGCAAAATCAACACGTGGATAAAGTATATTATTATTGGTTTCTAAAAAGTTGCGCGCCGGCATGGTTACTGTGGTTTGCCGCCAGTGATGAGCCGTTTCCAGTGGCGGGTTGGTAATGCCAAATAACCGCAAAACAAAAAAAAGTACTATCCAAAAACGAATACCTGTTATTGCGTTTTTCAAATACATCATGTTTTGTTTTTTACTTAAGAAATAGAAAGATATGGAAAACCTTTGCTTACTTTTTAATAAGAAATTTTTGAGTAAACGTTTTACTTCCTGTTTTAATAACCAGCTCCATTTCCGTTTCCTGAGAATCCAGCGTATATTCAGTTTCCTTTGAGAAGTCTGTTATTGTAATCTCCCTTGAACTATTTTTTAATGTTATATTACCATTTGAATCGCGTATTTTCCCCAGAACATTTATTGTTAATTTGTTTGTTTCTGAAAGTGTTAAGCTAACTAGTCCTTCCTCTCCTTTAAGTTCGCTTTTAATATACATTAAACCACTTTTTTTTACAGGTTTTGTAGAATAATTTGAAGGAAACTTCGCAGAAAGCTTTAAATCTCCGTTAACTTTCAAAACGGGCAGTTGATCTGCGTTTGGCTTTCTTTGCCAGAAACGGATATAATCTACATAAAAATTATTAGGAAAAGCTGTACTTTCATTAGGTCCCGGCTTAAAAGCCCTTCCGTTGGCCGCTATCTGGGTATTAAGAAAAAGATTCATTGGATTGTTGAATTTTCCTCTGAAATACGCTAGTGGATGGCCGTTGATAAACCAAATAATTTCGTCTGGTTTCCACTCCAACAAAAAAATATTATAGCCATTATGGAGATAGTCAGAAACGGGCATCCACCCACCCCAACTTGTTTTAAACCCAATTTTGTTTTTATATCCGTTATCACAGCCATACGGGCAATGCGTATCCACGTGCACTTGATTGTTTTTTTCGCCCTTTAATTCAAAAGCATCTATTTCTTCGTTTTTGTTGCCACCATAAAACCAAAAAGAAGGCCAAAGCCCTCTCCCTTCCTCCACTTTAAATCTTAGTTCATAGAGGCCATAGTGCACCTTCTGCTTGGTAACGATCATGCCCGCTGAGTATTTTAAAAGCATTTTACCATCCGTGAGAGTTGCTTTAGTCTCTTTTAGAAAAGCGCTATCAACTTCATGTCTTTCTATTTTGTATAGAGAGTCCTTCTTCAGCATCACAAAATTTATTTCACCATTTTCGAGCCTTACATTCTCATCGTTATAACGAAAATCCTGTGCCATATTTGCCCGATTCCAAGGGCCTTTCCAAAAATTAGTGTTTAGTTTAGTCTGATTAAACTCATCGCCTCCCGAGTAGGAAAAAACGACTAGCGAATCAGAAGAAATTTTGAATAATAACTGAGCGCTAAGCGAAATCTGGGAAAGACATATGTGTAATAGTAGTATTGCTTTTTTCACTCCCAAAATAATTAATCATTCAACTTCAAAACTGCCATAAATGCGCTTTGTGGTATCTCCACACTGCCCACTTGCTTCATTCGTTTTTTACCTTCTTTTTGTTTTTCGAGGAGTTTGCGTTTACGGCTAATGTCTCCACCATAACATTTGGCGGTTACGTCTTTACGTATGGCGCGTATGGTTTCGCGGGCTATAATTTTGGCGCCTATGGCAGCCTGTATCGGAATTTCGAATTGTTGACGTGGAATGAGTTCCTTTAATTTTTCGCAAATCTTTTTACCAAATTCGTAAGCATTGCTGCGGTGTATCAGTGCTGATAAAGCATCTACCGGTTCGCCATTCAATAAAATATCCAGTTTCGCTAAATCAGACTGTTTCATCCCAATTGGATGGTAATCAAAAGAGGCATAGCCCTTTGAAATAGATTTTAATCTGTCGAAAAAATCAAAAACAACTTCACCTAATGGCATTTCAAAAATTAACTCCACTCGGTCTGCGGTTAAATAATTTTGGTTCACAATCTGTCCACGCTTTTCAATACACAGACTCATGACCGGACCAATAAAATCCGACTTAGTAATAATATTTGCTTTAATATATGGCTCTTCGATGTAATCAATACGTCCCGGGTCCGGCAAATCTGTTGGATTGTTTACAGTAACAACTTCTCCATCTGTTTTATAGGCTAGGTACGATACGTTGGGAACCGTTGTAATCACCGTCATGTTAAACTCACGCTCCAAGCGCTCCTGCACAATTTCCATGTGCAACATGCCTAAAAATCCGCAACGGAAACCAAAACCAAGTGCAGCTGAACTTTCAGGCTCCCAAGTTAAAGAGGCATCGTTTAATTGCAACTTCTCCATGCTGTAACGCAGTTCTTCAAAGTCTTCCGTATCCACTGGATAAATTCCGGCAAATACCATTGGCTTCACTTCTTCAAAGCCATTTATTCCTTCTTCACAAGGACGGTCAAAATGTGTAATCGTGTCGCCCACTTTTACTTCTTTGGCGCTTTTAATTCCCGAAATAATATAGCCAACGTCTCCTGTGCTCAGCTGATTGCGAGGTTCCGGTTTTAATTTTAATACGCCCACCTCATCGGCATTATAAACAGAACCTGTATTTACAAATTTTACTTTTTCTCCTTTTTTAATAGTGCCATTTGTAATTTTAAAATAGGCAATAATTCCTCTGAAGGAATTAAATACGGAATCAAAAATTAAGGCCTGCAAAGGTGCGTTGGGGTCGCCCACCGGTGGTTTAATGCGTTCGATAATGGCAGCTAAAATTTCTTCTATCCCCATACCTGTTTTTCCACTAGCGGGGATAACTTCAGAAGGGTCACAGCCAATTAAATCCACAATCTGGTCCGTCACCATTTCAGGTTCTGCGCTGGGCAAATCCATTTTGTTTAAAATGGGAATGATAGTTAAATCATGCTCGAGTGCTAAATAAAGGTTAGAAATTGTTTGGGCCTGTATACCCTGCGCGGCATCCACAATTAACAGGGCGCCTTCGCAGGCAGCAATGGAGCGCGATACTTCGTAACTAAAATCCACATGGCCCGGGGTGTCGATTAAATTAAGCACATACTTCTGGCCCTTGTAGGTATAATCCATTTGTATGGCGTGGCTTTTAATGGTAATGCCACGTTCTTTTTCAAGATCCATGTCGTCAAGCACCTGGTCTTGCATGTCGCGCTTATTTACTGCGCCCGTATATTCTAATAATCTGTCGGCCAGGGTGCTTTTACCGTGGTCGATGTGTGCGATGATGCAAAAGTTGCGTATGTGCTGCATTTATGTTTCCGTCATTTTTAACACAGAGGCGCTGAGTTTACCGAGTTTCGCCGAGCGTTTTTTCTCGTTGTTTACTCTTTAACCAACTACCTATGTGGTTTTTTATAAAGGGTTACAAATATAGGAAATTTAGGGGAATTAGGCCTTTGTAGTTTGGAAAAGTAAAACTTTCTTACGCTTCTTTATTCCGAAACGAACGAGCATTCATAATACAGATTTAACTCATTTATTCTTTTCAACAAAAGCCGTCAATTCTGTCAAATTAACCAATGTTTCCCTTCAAAATAGTAAATTTGAACTCATGCCTATGTAAATCACAAAAACCAAATCCAATAAAAATTGAATTAATTTTATAATGCTCAAATCTTATCTCGATAACATAATAAAAACCACCGAACGCGGCGACGCCAGAGAGGAAAGCTATTACCATGCGCTCTCTTCCGTGTTTCAGGAGTTTGCTTTAAGTCAACAAAAAAAGAGCATTCAGGTTACCACGCTTCCTAAAAAAACAGAAGCCGGAAATCCCGATTTTCGTATATGGGACGGCACACAAAACATCGTTGGTTACATTGAAGCTAAAAAACCCGGCGAAAATTTAGATGTTATTGAAAACAGCGAACAGCTACAACGCTACCGCAAAACCTTTCCTAATCTTATTCTCACCGATTTTTTTGAGTTCAGATTGTACCGCAACGGCGAACTCATTGACAAAACATTTATGGCCCGTTCTGCTCTGGCCAAAAAAGGCATAGCACCACCACTCGAAAACGAAAGCAAAATTATAGGGCTGCTCGAAAAATTTTATGCTTTTTCGCTACCACAGGTTTTTACCGCCGAAAACCTGGCAAAAGAACTAGCCAAGCGTACCCGCTTTTTGCGCGATGAGGTAATTACTGTTGAATTGGAACAACAACAAAAAGGCAAAGGCGAACTGTATGGTTTTTACGACGCTTTTAAAAAATATTTAATTGCCAATCTCAACGAAAAAGATTTTGCCGACTTGTTTTCTCAAACCATTACTTATGGTTTGTTTGCTGCAAGAACACGCAGCGCCAATGGCTTTAACCGTAAGCTGGCCTACGACCTTATTCCAAAAACCATTGGCATTTTAAGAAATGTTTTTAAATTCATTTCTCAGGGCGACCTCCCAAAACCCATGGAAGTGATTGTGGACGATATTGCTGAGGTGTTAAATGCCGCCAGCGTAAACACCATTTTGCACGAATATTACAAGGCTGGTAAGGGCGAAGACCCCATCATACATTTTTACGAAACATTTTTAAGTGCCTACGACCCTGCCACCCGCGAAAAACGCGGCGTTTATTATACCCCAGAGCCGGTGGTGCGCTATATTGTTAGGAGTGTACACAGCATCTTAAAAACGCATTTTGATATGCCAGATGGTTTGGCTAACAAAGGCGTAACGGTGCTCGACCCGGCGGGCGGTACTTTAACTTTCCCTTCCGAAGCCATTAAAATTGCTGTGGAGGAATTTAAGGACAAATACGGTGAGGGCGGTTTAAATAAATTTATTTCGGAGCAAATCCTGAAAAATTTTTACGCTTTTGAATTAATGATGGCACCCTATGCCATTGGCCACATAAAGATAAGTTTTTTGCTGGAGGAGTTGGGTTATAGCATGAAAGACCACGAGCGTTTTAAATTGTATTTAACCAACACGCTGGATATGGAAGATCTGGCCCAAACACAAATACCAGGTTTGGAAAGCTTAAGCGACGAAAGCCATGAAGCCGGGAAAATAAAACAAAAAGAACCCATTTTGGTAATTATGGGTAATCCTCCTTATAGCGGGCACTCTGCTAATTATAATGATTGGACCGAAAAACTAATGAAAACCGATTTGGATGGAGCACAAAATTATTATACAGTTGATGGAAAACCTTTAGGCGAGAAAAACTCAAAATGGCTACAAGACGATTATGTAAAATTCTTGCGTTTTGCTCAATGGAAAATACATAAGGCTGGCCAGGGTATTGTGGCTATGATTACTAATCATAGCTATATAGACAACCCAACTTTCAGAGGGATGCGGCAAAGTTTGATGAATACGTTTAATGAAATCTATATTATTGATTTACACGGTAATGCTTTAAAAAATGAAACGGCTTCAGATGGCAGTAAAGATGAAAATGTATTTGATATACGGGCAGGGGTAGCAATTTTAATTGGAATTAAGAAGAAAAACCTGAAAGGTCTTAAAACTTATTTGAACGACTTGCAGGGTTTAAGGGAAAATAAATATAGATGGTTAAACAAAAAAGAATTCTCTAAGACTAACTATAAAAAAATTTTACCCTACAAACCGTTTTATTTTTTTAAGAAAGATTACACTGAGGATATTAAGGAATATTTAGGTTGGACAGGGGTACAGGAAATCTTCTCGGTAAATAGTGTTGGTATAGTAACGGCAAGAGACCATCTTACAATTAAATTGAACGCTAATGAACTTCTTAACACGATTCGTAATTTTTCAAAAATGGAAAGTGAATTAGCAAGACAAGCTTATCAGTTGGGAGAAGATGCCAGAGATTGGAAAGTGAAATTAGCTCAAGAAGATTTAAAAAAATCAAATCTTGACCCAGAAAATGTAAATATAATAAGTTACAGACCTTTTGATAATCGGTTTACCTTTTATACTGGAAACTCCAAAGGTTTTCATTGTATGCCAAGGCCTGAAGTGATGCAGCATATGTTAAGGGATAATATTGCTTTAAATACACTTAGACAAGTTAAAGTCGGTGAAGATTGGATGCATGCTTTCGTTTCTAATTCTATAACTGAAAGTTGCTACATTTCAAACAAGACCTCAGAGATATCCTATTGCTTCCCCCTCTACCTTTACAAAACTGAAGAAAAAAAGAAAAAAAACGCTTTGCAAAGCATGATGTTGTTTGAGCCCGAAGTGGAGTACGATAAAAAAGGCCGCACGGCCAACATTGCCCCAAAGGTTTTTGAACAATTAGAAAACGCCTACAAAAAGAAACCCACGCCAGAGCAAATATTATATTATTGCTACGGCATTTTATACAGCAATGGCTACAGAGAAAAGTACGCCGAGTTTTTAAAAATTGATTTTCCACGCATACCATTTACTGCCGATTACAAATTGTTTTTACAAATGGCTCGGTTGGGAGAAGAATTAAGTGAACTTCATTTAATGAAACACAAAAGCCTAAACCGCCCCGTTGCAAAATACAAAGGCAGTGGCGAGGATTTGATTGAAAAGCCAAACTACGATATAGAAAGTAAAACGGTGTTCATTAACAAAACTAAATACTTTGAAGGCATTGAGTCTGAAGTTTGGAACTACCACATTGGCGGCTATCAGGTGCTCGAAAAATATTTAAAAGACCGCAAGGGAAGACAAATGGAAGACCCTGCCACCTATTGCAAAATAGCCATGGCCATCGCTGAAACAATACGTATTCAGCAGCAACTAAACCCGTTTTTTTCCAAGATTGAAACATCCTGTATATAAAAAGATTCTATCTTGCCCTTCAATCCCTTTCATATCAACCTACCCGTTACCGACATTATTAATGAGGTGCGCGGGCATTTGGCCAATCAAAACACTTTAATTGTAAACGCTCCGCCAGGAGCCGGAAAAAGTACACTGTTGCCTTTGGCACTTTTAGAAGAAGAATGGCTACACGGCAAAAAAATAATTATGCTCGAACCCCGCCGTTTGGCGGCCAAAACCATCGCCTTACGCATGGCTTCGTTATGGGGCGACGAAGTTGGACAAACCATTGGCTACCGCATCCGTTTCGAAAACCGGGTGAGCGATAAAACCAAAATTGAAGTGGTAACCGAAGGCATTTTGACCCGCATGCTCCACAACGACAACGCACTGGAAGATGTGGCCATGGTAATTTTCGACGAGTTTCACGAGCGCAGTCTGCATGCCGATGTGGCCATGGCCTTGTGCCGCGAAGCCCAACAGGTATTACGACCCGATTTGCGCATAATGGTGATGTCGGCCACATTGAACATGCCGCAACTTACCGCACTGCTTAATTGTCCTGTGGCAGTAAGTGAGGGTAAACAATATCCGGTAGAAATTATTTACACCCACGATACCGATGAAAGCCTGTTACCTGAGTTAACAGCAAGAGCCGTTATGAAAGCGATTGATAAAAATGAAGGCGATGTGTTGGTTTTTTTGCCGGGCGAAGGCGAAATTAAAAAATGCGAAGAGATTTTAAAAAATCAACTACTTGAGTTTTCACTACATCCTCTTTACGGCCAATTATCACCACAGGAACAGTTTTTGGCCATTATGCCCAACAAATTTGGTAAGCGAAAAATTGTGTTAGCCACTTCCATTGCCGAAACCAGCTTAACCATAGAAGGTGTTAGAATTGTGGTGGACAGTGGTTTTGGACGTACTCAAAAATTTGATACACGCTCTGGATTAACACGTTTGGAAACTATCCGTATTTCAAAAGACTCTGCTGACCAACGCGCGGGACGCGCAGGACGACTAAGTAGCGGCGTGTGTTACAGAATGTGGACGTTGGCAACTCACGAACGCCTGGCGTCTCATCGGATTCCCGAAATTATGGAAGCCGATTTAGCCACGATGGTTTTAGACATGAAATTGTGGGGTGTAGCGGATATTCAACAACTCACCTGGTTAAGTCCGCCCCCAAAAGCTGCCATTGCGCAAGCAACCGATACTCTTGAGCAACTGAATGCTTTGGAAAACGGAAAGATTACTCAACACGGCAAACAGATTCACGGTTTGGCCTGTCACCCTCGAATTGCCCACATGTTGCTTCTGGCCAGAGCAAACTCCTCTGTGCCCCTGGCTTCTGATATTGCTGCCATATTAGAAGAGCGTGACCCTTTGCCGAGAGATTCTGGCATCGATATTAATTTACGAATAGAGGCTTTGCGCAGGGCCCGTAAAAACAACAATCTGGGAAATCGTTTTTCGCGAATAGAGAAAATTGCCGCTTCTTACAGAAAACTCTTAGGCGTTGAAGTTAATAATGAAATAGTCGACTCACACGAAACGGGGCTTTTGTTAGCTTATGCTTATCCCGAGCGTATTGCCTTTGCAAGACCTGGAAATAATGCTCGATTTCAATTAGCAAATGGAAAATACGCTCAATTTAATCACAAAGATGACTTAGCGCACGAGTCTTGGTTAGCTGTGGCTCACATGGATTTACGTGAGGGGTTAGGTAAAATATTTTTAGCTGCGCCAATCAACCCGAAGGATTTGTTGCCTATGGTACAGGAAAAGGAACTCATTATATGGGATACAAGGAAAGGAGGGTTAATAGCAAATAAAGAATTACGCATTGGAAGCATCGTATTACAATCCAAGCCTTTAGCAAATCCAACGCAGGAAAATTTAGTTGAAGCGATTTCAAATGCTATAAAAACGGAAGGAGAAAACCTACTTGATTTTGATGAACGTATGATACAATTGCAAAACAGAATTTTATGTTTAGGTATTTGGAATGTTGATGACGAGTGGCCGGATGTTACAACAACAACATTGCTTAACGAAAACAAAAACTGGTTGGCTCCATACTTAAAAGATGCTAGAAAGCCGGAAGATTTAAAAAAAATAAACTTGTCAGAAGCATTGTTTCACTCTCTGGACTGGGGAAAACAAAAAGCCCTAAACGATTTAGCGCCAGAAAAAATACATGTGCCAAGTGGTTCCCAAATACCGATACATTATTTTGCAAAAGGAACAACGCCAGTTCTATCGGTTCGTTTGCAAGAGGTTTTTGGTTTAGCAGAAACTCCGAAATTAAATAACGGAAAAATAGCCGTGGTTATGCATTTATTATCTCCAGGCTTTAAACCGGTTCAGGTTACATCTGATCTCAATAGCTTTTGGAACAATCTTTACTTCGAAATTAAAAAAGAACTGCAGCGACGCTACCCAAAACACTCCTGGCCAGATGATCCTTGGACGGCGCCCGCCGTTGCAAAGGGTAAAAGAAAAACTACCAGTTGATTATATGTATTTAGATAAATTTAATCGGCTTTCTTCACCCACTTATCCTGTCTTTTAGCGCACTTGTCGATTCGAGCGGTCCTGAGGCAACCTTTGACCACTCCTTAGTGTATAAACCCTAGCGCATCAATCATAAAATTTGAATTACTATTAAAAAAATGTCATCCAACAGATTATTCTTTCCTCTTTTTTTCTGGTTATGTTTT
>CALMND010000177.1 GCA_937868565.1 uncultured Bacteroidota bacterium
ACCAACTGCTCATTCCAGTTGTAAATAGCATAATGGAGACCGAGCTCAATGGCATTAGCACAGCGGCAATGATCGGAGATAGATTACCTTGCACAGCAAAGTATAAGCCAATAATATTGTACAATATGGAGATTATAAAACTACCATAAATGATTTTTTTTTCCTTGCCACAATAGTCCAATAACGTACTTAATAGACCAAATTTTTTGCCATCCAAGATGGCATCACAGCCGGGTGAGAAATTGTTAATGTCATCCGAGATGGCAATTCCCGCATTGCTCTGCTGAAGAGCTCCGGCATCGTTCAGGCCATCACCAATCATTATTACTTTATGCCCTTTTTCCTGCTGGTTATTGATGTAATTTAATTTATCCTGTGGCTTCTGATTAAATAACATGTCAGTATCATTGCCAAAAACAGCCCTCAGTTTTTGCTCTTCAGAATTATTATCGCCCGAAATAAGCGCGAGTTTATATTTTTGTTTTAGAGTAGGAATCAAATGTTCCAACTCGTCGCGGTATTTGGTCTTTACTACAAAACAACCCAATATTTCACCATTGAGAGAAGCATACACCTTACTGCCATCACTTGTTAAAATGGATTTTGAGCTTGTAACATATTCTGCGGAGCCAACTTTGACAATCTCGCCGTTAACCACTGCGGTGCTGCCACTTCCTTTGGTTTCTACATAATTTTTAACTGGTAAACTTTTTAGTAAGGGTAGGGTGGAGACTATGGCCTTACTTAAAGGGTGATTAGATTGATTCGCGATTGAGCGGAGGAGTTGCTGCTCATAATCGCTGAGTTGGCTACCTACAAAATGAACGCTCGATTCACCCTGCATACTAATGGTACCCGTTTTATCAAATACGATTGTATCGGCTTCTGAGAGGTTTTCAAGCGTATTGGCATTCTTTACGTAAAACTTCACGTGTTGCAACTTAGCGAGCATATTACCATTTGTAAATGTGGCTGATAATAATAAAGCGCATGGACAGGCCACAATTAAAATGGCGGTTACAGCATTCCACGCTTTGCTGCTATTGTGTGTTGACCAGAAGATACCGCTTATTAACGCAATGGTGAACAATACATAGGTAAAATAGCGGCTCACTGCATGAACAAATGACACTTTCTTTTCGCCACTCTTGCTTTTAAATATATCATTATTCCAAAGTTGGGTGAGGTAACTTTGAGATACCTCCTTTACTACTTCCAGTTCAATGGCTCCGCCGGCTTGCTTACCACCTGCATAAATAATCTCTCCTATACTTTTTTCAACAGGAAGAGACTCGCCAGTAACAAAACTATAGTCGATGTTGGCTTTACCCATAAACAAAATGCCATCGGCGGGAATAATTTCCTGGCTGTGAATTTTTATGCGATCGCCTTTTTTTATTGAAGACACAGGAATTTGTTTTTCGGTACCATCAGTTTGCAAAAGACTTACACCCAAAGGGAAATATGAAGTGTAATCTCTGTCGAAAGAGAGCGTCTGGTGAGTTTTGTCCTGGAAGAAACGACCAATGAGCATAAAGAAGACAATGCCACTCATCGAATCAAGATAACCGGCACCAGTAAACGTGGTTATCTCATAAACGCTTCTACCAAAAGCCATACCTACAGCTAGTGCAATGGGAGCGTCAATGTTCAAAAATTTTTGTTTGAGGCCTTTATATGCGGAAACGAAAAATTCTGAGGCACAATAAAAAAAAACCGGAAGAGAAAGTCCAAGATTTAAAAAGCTAAAAAGAGTTTTTAGCTTAGTTTCTTCAATATTTCCCGATGAAAAATACTCAGGAAAACTTAAAAACATAATATTGCCAAAGCAAAAGCCGGCAATACCAATTTTATAAATACGTGTTTTGTCGTATTTTTTTATTTTATTGTCTGAAAAATCGTTAAGGCTGATGTGTGGTTCATAGCCAATTTCTGTGAGCAATTCTGCAACGGTTCTGAGACTTGTTTTGTCAGAATCAAAAACAACGGTTACTTCCTTTTTCTGAAAATTTACCTGCGACTTGATAAGTCCTTTATTGAGTTTAGTGAGATGTTCTAATATCCAAATACAACTGCTGCAGTGCATTTGCGGTAGATAAAATGTCACATGCCTTTGCCTAGCCTCTGAAAAATGAATCAGTTTTTGGATAATTTCTTCGTTATCCAGAAAGGCAAATTTGCCCTCGCGAACTTTTATTTTTTGTGTTATGCCGGGTTTGGATGTAATAGTGTAATACTCGCATAAACCATTTTGATTAATAATCTCGTAAACCATTTTACAACCCTCGCAGCAAAAAGGTTTTTCTTCAATGTGTATTTGTCCGTTAAGGCAATCTTCGCCACAATGGTAGCAAGTTGTTTTTTCTTGAACACGACCGGTATGCATAAAATAGTTTAGACGGTTTACTTGGGGTCTTCTCCACGACTGCTAGCACCAAAAATAGTATACAAAGGACAAAAACTAAGAAAGGAAGTCAAAGCGAAAACCGCAGCAACTATAATTAGTACAATACCTAAAACGCCACTAACGATATTAAATGCATATAACAATACTATCGCTGCCGCTGCAATAAGTCTAATCACTTTGTCAGTACTACCCATGTTATTTTTCATCATCTAGTTATTTAATAATAAACCAAAGGTAAGCTGGTCATATCGGTTTTAACTGATTAAACTCAAGCAAGCAGAATGACATAAATCATTTATTTCGCCTAAACTGTGAAATACTTTTATACCATAAATTATAGTTTATGCACAACGAGCACAGCGATTCACATTTTCAATTAAGGATAGACAAAGGCGAGCACATCGAGGCAAAGGATTATATGCCGGAAGGGTATCGTGAACACTTGATCCGTCAAATTTCGCAACATGCGCATTCAGAAGTAATCGGGATGCAACCAGAAGGTAACTGGATAACTCGTGCACCAAGTTTACGTTCTAAACAAATATTATTGGCTAAAATACAAGACGAAGGGGGGCATGGTTTGTATTTATACTGCGCTGCCGAAACCCTTGGTATTTCGCGCACTGAAATGATTGAACACTTACACACAAGAAAAGCAAAGTACTCAAACATTTTTAATTACCCTTCTTTAAATTGGGCTGATATTGGCGCCATTGGCTGGTTGGTGGACGGTGCAGCTATTGTTAACCAGGTATCGTTACAACGCACATCCTACGGCCCTTATAGCAGAGCGATGGTGCGTATTTGCAAGGAAGAGAGTTTTCATCAACGTCAGGGTTACGAAATAATGGCAAAAATGATGGGTGGAACTAAAGATCAGAAGGCAATGGCACAAGATGCTATGAACCGATGGTGGTGGCCCGCATTAATGATGTTTGACCCACATGATTCAGAGTCGCCACACACCAGTGATGCGGTAAAATGGAGAATTAAGCGTGAGACGAATGATGAATTACGTCAGAAATTTATAGACAAAACAATACCACAAGCTGAATTAATAGGATTAACAGTACCAGATAAAGATATTGTTTTAGACAAAAAAACCGGACATTATAAAATTGGGCCAATTAACTGGGAAGAGTTTTACCGAGTAATAAAAGGCCATGGTCCCTGTAACAAGCAGCGTTTGGATCACCACATATTTTATCATCATACAGGAGCCTGGGTGCGTGAAGCGGCAGAAGCCTATAAAGCGAAAAAGGCAAAAAGAGAAATAGCGGCAGTTTAAATGAAAATTAAAACAACGGATGTTATTTAATACAGAAATATCTCAATTTTTAACACCTACTCCTGCGCCAGGGATGTGCAGGGCTTGGCTCTTTTTTTAACGCTTGCCTCTTTGCTTTAAAAAAAGCCGCAGCCACGCCAAGGCGTGGGAGCCCGGAACAGCCCGCCCGGGCGCCCAAATAAATTTAGAAAATAGTAAATAAATCAAAAAGAAAAATGAAAGCATTGGATACACAATTAGATTTATGGGAAGTATTTATTCAAAGTAAATCCGGTCAACCCTACATTCATTCAGGAAGCATTCACGCTTCTGATGTAAAAATGGCCATGCAAAACGCACGCGATACTTATACCCGCAGAGGAGAAGGAACCAGTATCTGGGTAGTGGCAAGCAAAAACATTAATGCGTCTAACCCCGACGATAATGATATGCTCTTTGATCCGTCTAATGATAAAATTTACCGTCACCCAACATTTTATGTAATGCCTGAGGGCGCTAAAAATATCTAAAGAAATGACTATGAAAGCAACTGACAATTTATATAACTACTGTCTTCGTTTGGGAGATGATGCGCTGATTCTTGGTCACCGCCTTTCTGAACTATGCAGCAAAGCACCATTTATAGAAGAAGATTTGGCGCTCACTAATATTTCACTTGATATGATTGGTCGCGCTCAGGCAATATTAAAATATGCCGCGGAAGTGGGGGGTAAAAACGACACTGAAGATGATTTGGCTTACCGACGTGCCGAAATTAATTATTACAACCACTTGCTGGTGGAACAACCCAATGGAGATTTCGCGCATACCATTGCGAGGCAATTGTTCTTATCTGCTTTTGAATTTTACCTCTATGGTGAGATGGAGAAGTGTCATGATAAAACGCTCGCGGCGATTGCTTCAAAAACACTAAAAGAAGTACGTTACCATTTGGAGCATGCCTCAGACTGGACGATACGTTTAGGTGACGGGACACCTGAGAGTCATCACCGTATGCAAAATGCAATTAATGAATTGTGGATGTACACTGGCGAATTATTTGAAATGGATGAAGTGGAAATGACTCTGATGCGTGACGGAATTGCAGTAGATTTAATTCCCGTTAAGACCCAATGGTATAACCGCATTAAGCATGTTTTGGCTGAGGCTACGCTTGTAATGCCCGAAGATAGCTACATGCAAACCGGAAGCAGAAAAGGAGTCCACACTGAGCATTTGGGTCACATATTGGCAGAAATGCAATACTTGCAAAGAGCTTATCCGGATGCTATATGGTAAAAAATAATAAAATTGTGCTAATTGGTCACCAATGACACCAACAGTCAAGGAAATAGAATTATGGATAGCGGATATACCAGACCCGGAAATCCCTGTAATTACTATTAAAGATCTTGGTATTTTGCGTGGCGTGGATTATGAGGATGGTAACTATGAAATTTTAATTACACCAACCTATACTGCCTGCCCGGCAATGCAACTAATCGAAACGCAAATTAAAGAAGTGCTTTCTGCTAAAGGAGTTCATAACGTAAAAGTAAATCTTACATACTCGCCGGCTTGGACTACAGACTGGTTGACTGAAGAAACCAAAGAGAAATTGCGCAGGTATGGTGTAGCACCGCCACGTCATTCGTCCTGCTCAAAGGCATATGGAGCAGTTCAACCTAAAACACACTGCCCTCGTTGCAATTCGATAAATACTAATTTAATAAGCAGGTTTGGTTCTACAGCCTGCAAAGCATATCACAAGTGCAACAATTGCATGGAGACTTTTGAAGGGTTCAAGTGTCATTGATTTAACTTGTATTGTGCTTTGCCAGTTTTATTTTGAATCAGAATCTAATGCTTGATTAGCGTTTAGACTTCGTTAAGGTAAACCACCAATCAAAAAAATTCACATTGAATCGATTCCATATTTTTATACTATCCGGCCATATGTGATTGTGTTTTTTTTTTGGAAATAGCACCCAACCGAACAGGGTAATCTAGTTTACCTGATATTTGAAAATTATTTCTTTTCAGGGTCATGTCATTTGCACTATAGTTTTATCGGAAAGCATCTCAGAAAAATCTTGTCGGTTGCGCCAGCAGGCTTTTCCACATAAAAAAGTGTGTTGTCGTAAATACAGATTAATCTGGCATTAATGGTTAAAGTACTGCGAATCCTCGTAAATGTATTGGTGGCGAGATCATGATGATAAATGAGGTTTGAATGGCGTTTATTAAAATAAACATTTCTGGTTTTGTCATCCTGACAAATATTAAAATCAGACTTCTGGTAAAGCGGTGCGAGTTTTATGTTGTTAGAAGCTCCTGTTTTAATATTAAAATAACTTAGAGAATCTACTTCCAAATCATAAGTTACAAAAGTAGAATCTGAATTTTTAAAAAAATATAAATGAGGGCTCTTATAAATTTTTGAATAGTAGAAACTCCGCTGCGATTCAATCGCCTGATCCGACTTTATACCTTTCCATGATTTTTCGTAGTTTAATTCTTCACGATACATTTTAGTGATATTCTGATTCAAATAAAGACGCTTGAAAAAAGTCTTTTTGGAATTTGAATAAAGGAAATAGTCAGTATACAAAGCCGGAGCCCTATTATCAAAGTACATGCCCTCCACTTTTTTTTCTTGGCCCTTAATCTCAACAATAGCTTTGTTACCCAGCATAATTTTGCAAGGATAGAGAAGGTCAAAAAGTGTTTTGAGAGGTACTTTAAAGACTAGGGAAACGGTCGAATCAAAAAAGGAAATCTGATAAGCCGAATCTTTAAGAACCAGGTGATAGTTGTTATTACAGTCTTTAAAAAATTCACGGGAAGGTTCGGAATAAAACTCGACTTTGTGTAAAACATCACCATTAAAGTTTATGAGATGTAAATTAAAATGTCCTTGATTTTTTCCAGAAACAATCAACAGAATATGGTCCTTGTCTTTAACAATATAATCTTCAATAATCTGATTAGTAGAAAAAATAAAGTCCTTCCGTTGAATTCTAATGTTCGCTGTATCAAGTTTGTTTACATTAAGGTCTAAAAACACCACCAAACTGTCGGAAGATTTAATATCAAAAAGGCTTATTTCTTTGGGCCTGTAACCTTCTTTGTATAAGGTGATACCGGTCTGAACAAGGCTTTTGTCGAACAGTATTTTTCCTGAATTTTTACTTGCTGCCAGAAGTACGCCCTTTTTTGAAATAGCCTTTACGTCCAGTAAAGGTGTTTTTTGTACGGAATCAAAAGCACTTATTTGAATTTTTTGCGCTCGAATCGCCGTTAAACAAACAACGAAAAATATAAATAGTGATGATTTGGTTTTATTCAAGACAACTTTCTTTTTTTTGGTTTAGCAGTATAGTTTCGATAACGCAATACTGCTTATTTATCCGGTAATTTTTTAGCATAAATTTCACAAAAAAAATGCAAAAAGATAGGACGACTGACTATTTTGTTGGCCAAAATACAGACATATAAGGCCAAATGAAAAATATTTACTGTATTGAGAGTATTATTTTGCAACAGCCAGCAGTGATAACATTATTCAATAAAATTTAGTGAAGCACACTGACTTTTAAATATGAGGCGCCAATTGGAGAAGTGTGTTGCCAATCTTACATTAAGCCGGAATCCCTAATGCATTTAAGGCAAATCGAGAAATTTTGTTGGACGTACAAAATTTTGCACTTTATTTAACGCTAGTTTGCAATGTCAATGAGAGAGAAATAAAGTGGTAGGCCAACAGTGATGTTAATCGGAAAGGTAATGGCCAAAGCCATCGGCAAAAACAAGCCGGGGTCAGCTTTGGGAACTGTTATTTTCATGGCTGCGGGAACAGCAATGTAAGACGCACTAGCCGCCAACACAGCAAAAATAAATCGGTTGGTGATGTCGTCTGTTACCAGGGCACTTAATAAGGCAAATAAGCAACCATTGAACAATGGAATGATTAAGGCAAATGCAAAAGGAAACATACCGTATGAGAAGAATGATTTTAGTTTTTTGCCGCTGGTAATGCCCATGTCCAATAAAAAAATGGCCAGAAAGCCTTTGAAAAGGTCATTTGTAAAGGGTTTAATACCTTCTGCCTGCTTTGCATTAGCAAAGTATCCAATTACCAA